>DASUPI010000001.1:0-6686 GCA_036281135.1 Rhodoplanes sp.
GCGATAGTCGACGACCAGCATCCGCACCGGCCCGTCGCTCTGCGTCTGCAGGATGAACCGGCCCTCGAACTTGAGCGAAGCGCCGAGCAGCACGGTGAGCACGATCGCCTCGCCGAGAAGCTTCGACACCGGGGTCGGGTATTTGTGCCGGCCCAGGATCTCGTCGAGCGCCGGGCCCGAGACGCACGACGCGCCCGCGCAGGTCGAGCGCGGCGACCTCGAACGGCACCACGGCGTCGTCCACCGGGACCTGGTGCGGCGCGCGGGTCGGAATGCCGTATTCGTTCATCAAGGGCCTTTTTTGCGGCTCTGTGGGCGGAAAAGGGCGGGCGGCGCCCCCGCGCGTCCGCCTGCGGCGCATATGGGGGCGCGCCGGAGAAACGTCAAAGACCCCTCCGCGCCCCGTCCTAGATTTGTCCCCGGCACTGCGCGGCCGAGACCGCGGCATTGGCCATCGGCTGGAGGGCGGGCTCGGGGATCAGTGCGCGCACCACGATCAGCCCGGCCGGCGTCGGCGACTCGACGATCAGGCGGTCGGCGGCCGTGACGTCCTCCTCGGTCGGCAGCGCTTCGCGTTGGGCGGGGGTCATCAGGTCGAGCTCGACGACGCGCCGCCCGGCCGCGCGGTCATTGATCGCGTAATAGGCGACGCCGCTGCGGGTGTAGAACGTCACAGACGTATAGGCTTGGCTCACTGGCGCAGTGAGCTTGATCGATCCGCGGGTGAGATCATACCGGCAGACCGCGGTGGCGAAGGCCGGGTCCATGAACGGGATGGGCGCTTGATCCGGCTGCGGCGCGGGCAGCAGCGTGAAAGCATTGACGCGGGTGAGCGGCGTCAGCCGCGCATAGGCGTCGCGCGTCGCCGTGCGCGGGAGCAGGAGAATGCTGGCGAGATGGACCACCCCGCCGAGGATCAGGCCCGCGAGCAGCCAGAGAAGCCAGCGGATCATTGGCACGTCTCGCGAGTCTGCAGGACCGGCATCGGCGCTTCGCGCTCGGCCCGCGTCGCGATCCCGACCGGAGTGTCGTAGAAGCGCATGATGAGGAGATAGCGCTCGACGCCGCTGGTCGGCAACCAATTGCCGGGCCGCGCGCGGGGGGCCACGACCACGTCGAAACGGCCGTCTGCCTTGCGCACCAGTTCCTGACTGGTGAAGCCGTGCCGGTTCACCGAATTCGCAATCAGCCGCCCGTCGAGGCCGTACAGCGTAAGCGTAAAAAAGCGCGCCTGCGGGGTCGTGCCGCTGATCAGCACGTCGCACCGCCCGTCGAGCGGACGCCCGGCGTCATCGCTCTTGGCGATGAAGGAAACGCCATCACCCAGCCCCATCGGCAACTCGCCGCTGCGCGCGATCGAAGCGCGCGCATAGGGGTCGATCTCGACGCTGCCGGATTTCGGATAGGCGGTCCACGATCC
The DNA here is from genome assembly GCA_036281135.1 of Rhodoplanes sp. Taxonomy (GTDB): domain Bacteria; phylum Pseudomonadota; class Alphaproteobacteria; order Rhizobiales; family Xanthobacteraceae; genus Rhodoplanes. The sequence continues at coordinate 1,421 of DASUPI010000001.1, forward strand.
GATCTTCATAGCGCCGAAGGCAGTGTTTCGCGTGAGCGCGAACCAGGTCGATCCGAGGCCGATCGCGGCCGCCACAAGCAGGGCAAACAACGTGCCGATCAAGAGCCGCACGGTCACATCCGATCAAAGAAAACGGATTGCGCGCCAAGAGAGTCCCGCAGCCGGCGCATGCCGTCAATTCCTGGTCTTCGCGTCGCGGAGCCCTTGACCGGCGGCCGCGGTGGCGCCGCTCGGCGCGAGCCCTTGCGCCTCCGACTGCTGCTGGGCGCGGGCAGCGGCCGGCGCGGGCACGCGCGCCGCCTCGTCGAACAGCCGCTCGATGCGCGAGAGAATCTGGACACCGCGACTCGACAGCATCGCCGGGCGCGGCACATCATCCTTGGTCTCGGCCATGCGCGGACCGGTCGTCGCCGGGTTTGGCGGCAGGCCGGGTATGTTGCGCAGCTCCACCCCCTGATGGGCGTATTCCATTACCGTGTGCCAGGTCATTGCCGGCACCGAACCACCGGTCATCCGATTGAGCGGGCGGTAATCGTCGTTGCCGAACCACACGCCGCAAACGAAATTCCCAGTGTAGCCGACGAACCAAGCATCGCGGTAGGCGTTGGTCGTGCCGGTCTTGCCTGCCGCCTTGATCCCGTTGAGAATCGCGCGGCGGGCGGTGCCTTCCTCCACCACCTTGTTCATCATGAAGGCCATGTCGGCGGCGACCTTGGGCGGCATCACCTGCACCGGCTTCTTGCCGTCGCGGTCGAAGCGCCAGATGGTCTCGCCGCTCCCCGTGCGCACTTCGAGAACGGCATGCGCGCGCACCGCCTTTCCCGCATTCGGGAAGGTCGCATAGGCAACCGTATGGTCGAGTACGGTGACCTCGTCGGCGCCGATCGGCAGCGACGGCGTGTCGGGCAGGGGCGTGCGCAGGCCCATAGCGCGCGCGAGCGCAACGATCTTGTTACGCCCGACCCGGGCATTGCCCTTGCCGATCGCGATCGAGAGCTTCACCGCGATGGTGTTGATCGAGCGGGTGAGCGCTGCGGTCAAGCTCATCGTGCCGGAATAGCCGCCCGAATAGTTCTTCGGACACCAGTTGCCGACACAGACCGGTCCGTCGACGACCTTCGAATTGACGTTGAATCCGTTCATCAGCGCCGCCGCGTAGACATACGGCTTGAACGAGGAGCCTGGCTGGCGCAGCGCGTCGGTCGCGCGGTTGAATTGGCTCTCGCTGTAATCGACGCCGCCGACAATGGCGCGGACCGCGCCTTCGAGATCGGCCACCACGAGCGCCGCCTGGCTCGCGCGGTAGTCGCGGCCGTATTGGCGGATCGACTCGTCGACGGCGTTCTCCGCCGTCTGCTGCAGGCCGGTGTCGAGCGCCGTGCGCACCACGAAAGAGCGTTCCGTGATCGATTTCGGCAGCGTGTCGGCGAGCTTGCGCATCTCGTCGAACGCCCAGTCGAGGTAGTAGTTGGGCGCCGACTCGTCGCGCCGGTCGATCGTCTTGGCCGGATTGCGCCGCGCGCCGAACACCTGGCCCTCGGTCATGAACCCGGCTTCGACCAGATTATCCAGCACGACATTGGCGCGCCCGCGCGCGGCCGGCAGATTGATGTGGGGGGCGAACCGTCCGGGCGCCTTGAACAGGCCGGCCAGCATGGCGGCCTCCGGCATGCTCACATCGCGGGCCGATTTGCCGAAATAATACTGCGCCGCGGCGTCGACCCCGAAGGTGCCGCCGCCCATATAGGCGCGGTCGAGATAGAGCTTGAGGATCTCGTTCTTGGTGAGGCGCGTCTCCAGCCAGACCGCGAGGAACGCCTCCTTCACCTTGCGCTCGATCGTGCGCTCGTTCGAGAGGAACAGGTTCTTCGCGAGCTGCTGGCTGATCGAGGAGCCTCCCTGCACCACGCCGCCGGCCTTCGCATTGGTGAGGAGCGCGCGGAAGGTGCCCGGCACGTCGATGCCGAAATGCTCATAGAAGCGGCGGTCCTCGGTCGCGAGCACGGCCTTGATCAGGTGATCGGGGAATTCCTCGAGGGGGATCGAATCGTTCTGCTTGACCCCGCGGGTGCCGACCTCGTTGCCGTAGCGGTCGAGGAAGACGACTGCGAGCTCGGACTTCTTCAGCCAGTCCTCGTCGGAGGTCTCGCGGAACGCGGGGATCGCGAGCGCGACCATCAGCACGGCCCCGACGACCCCGAGCGTCAGCCCTTCCGAGACGGGCTCAACAAGAAGCCAACGCCGCCAGCCGGCGATATGGAAGCGGTCCATGAAGACGACAAACCGCTCGAACAGCTCGCGGGCCCAGTGCCCGGCCTGGAACATCGCGAAATCGAGCCGCGAGTCGATGTCGAGCAGAATGCGCTTGATGCGCGCCTTGCGCGACTCGGGCTCGCTTTCCCTCTCGTGCTGTCCGTCCACGTTCCCGTCCCGCTCGATCCAGGGGCCGCGCCCCGCTTCAACGATGCATTATACGCAGTTTCGGCCCATCGGGTTCATTGCCCGAACGGGAGTTGCGCCTTCTTGCGGCGATGTTCCTTCGGATCAGCAGCCTCCGAGCGCCGGCCGCAGCCGCGCCTAGTATCCCGAAAGAGGCTTTTGCCCAATGATGTACCCGACCGGGTCCTCCGCGCCAATGGCCTTCCGAACACAAAGGCGCGGAATATGGGAGGAACAATGACGGATTGACGTCGGACGGTAAACGACCTGCGAGGAAGAGCGTCATTGCTTATGGTAGAAGGAAGAAATATATAAAGAAGGAAGAACGGCGGCGAAAGAACTGGTGCGATGGCGCTCAACATCAAGAATCCGGAGACGGAGCGGCTTGCCCGCGAACTTGCCCGTCGGCGCAAGCAGGGCATCACCGAGGTCCTGACCGACGTGCTGCGCAAGGAGGTCGAGCGCGAGCGGCGGAAGCCGAGCCGGCAGGACTACGAAGCGTTCAGGCGCGGAATTGACGAGATCGTTGCGCGCGTCAGCCGCCTCCCCGTGCTCGATGACCGGAGCGACGACGAAATCCTCGGATACAACGAGCAGGGCCTGTTTGACTGATGGTGATCGACTCGTCAGCGCTGGTCGCGATCCTGCTGGGCGAACCGGAACGCGGTGGCCTGCAGAAAGCGATCGAAGCCGGGGAGGTTCGCCTCGTGTCCGCGATTACGAAACTGGAAGCTGGCATGGTGATGATCGAACGTCTCGGGCCGCTCGGCGGCATCGAGCTCCAAAACCTTTTGGCGGTGATCGGCGCCCGCATCGTGCCGTTCGACGAGCGCCAAGCCGATATCGCGCGCGACGCTTTTGTGCGCTACGGCAAGGGCCGGCACAGAGCTGGGCTCAATTTCGGCGACTGCGCCGCCTACGCGCTCGCGATCGCGGAGGCCGAGCCGCTCCTGTTCAAGGGCACCGACTTCGCCGCCACCGACGTGGACTGCGTGCCGCTCGGGGAGGCGGAGGAGTAGGGGAGGGGGAGGGGGGCGCAGGCGCTTTCCAGCGACCGACGGCGCTTGGATGTGCGGATCGCCGAGTTGCGCGCGATCGATCCAGCCGAAGAAATCCTGAAGCTCAAGATCGTCGACCCGGCGATGGGCTCAGGCCATTTTCTCGTCTCGCTGGTTGATTATCTCGCCGAGCAGGCCGTGACCGCGATCGGGGACGCGCATGAAGCGGTCGCCTGGACCGACTATGTTTCGCCGCTGGTCGGCCGGCTCGCCACAATCTGGGCGAAAATCCGGACTGAAGCCGACGCGCATGGCTGGTCCATGGCGGACGAGCAATTGTCCGACAAGAACCTCGTCAAGCGTTTCGTCCTGAAGCGATGCGCGTACGGGGTCGATAAGAACCCGATGGCGGTCGAACTCGCCAAGGTTTCGCTCTGGCTGCACACCTTTACGGTTGGCGCGCGGCTGTCGTTCCTCGATCATCATCTCGCCTGTGGCGATTCCCTGTACGGCGAATGGATGCGCAAGGCACTCGATGAACTCGCCGCACGCGGCGCGCTGTTTATGAATGATGCCGTGCGCAAGGCCGAGGGGGCCATCGCCGGCATGGAGCGCGTCGAAGAGAAGAGCGACGCCGATATCACAGAGGTTCGGGCTAGCGCCGCGGATTTCGAGGACGTTCGGTTGCGAACCGAACCGTTGCGTCGCTTCCTCGATTTCTGGCACGCGTTGAAATGGGTCGATAGCTCGGTTCAAGAAAACAAAGCCCTTCAAGCCCTGTTCGACGGCCATTTTGGCGAGCCGCTACAGGTCGCCGCCGGTCTCAAGCCCCCCATTCCGCCGGCCGGACTTGCGAGCGAAGATGCGGAGCTTTTCGGGTCGGAAGCGCATCAGTTGGCGCTCGCCGGAACGGGTGTCGCTTCAGTTCAGGACTATGTCGCATTGAGGGGCTTGCTCACGAAAGCTCATGCGCTCGCAGCAGAGCAGCATTTTCTTCACTGGCAGATCGCGTTTCCTGGCGTGTGGCGGAACTGGATCAGCGCCGAGCCTGAGGGCGGCTTTGACGCGGTGATCGGCAACCCGCCCTGGGACCGCATGAAGATGCAGGAGGTGGAATGGTTCGCCGCGCGCGCGCCACAGGTTGCCCGGCAGGCGCGCGCCGCCGATCGCAAGGCGATGATCGCCAAGATGAAGCAGGCGGGCGATCCGCTTATCGACCTGTACGAGCGCGCGTCGGGCCTTGCTGAGAGGGCGATGACGCTCGCGCGGCGCGGCGGCGATTACCCGCTGCTCTCGCGCGGCGACATCAACATCTACTCGCTGTTCGTCGAGCGCGCGCAGGCTTTGATCAAGCCGGACGGGATTGCGGGTCTGTTGGTCCCGTCGGGGATTGCTTCCGATTTCGGGGCGTCGGCTTTTTTCCGCAAAGTCGCGACAGCGGGACGCGTGCAATGCCTGTTCGATTTCGAGAACCGAGGAATCTTCTTTCCGGACGTGCACAATTCATTCAAATTTTGTGTATTCGTCAGCAGCGGTCCGGGCCGGAAATCTGAGCAAACAGAGTGTGCTTTCTTCTTGCACTCACCCCCTGATGCCGTCTCGCCCGAGCAACGGTTCAAGATGAGTGCCGCCGACTTCGTGCTGGTCAATCCCAACACCGGCACCGCGCCGATTTTTCGCACTAAACGCGACGCGGAGTTGAACCACCGCAATTTACCGCCGTCTTCCTGTGCTTGTGGATCGTTCAACCGGCGTCGAGAAAAAAGCGTGGCCGGTGCGATATTTGCGTATGTTCGATATGACGAATGACAGCCATTTATTCTGGATTC
>DASUPI010000002.1:0-6125 GCA_036281135.1 Rhodoplanes sp.
GCTGCGGGAAGCGCGACGTTCTCGTTGACTCGCACAAGCGCCAGGTCGGTGTCAGGGTCGACGCCGACCACCCGCGCGGTGAGGCGCATGCCGTCCGCGGTGGTCACCTTGACCCGCGGGTTCGATCCGACCACATGGTTATTGGTAAGAATCAACCCGTCTGGTGCGACAATCACGCCCGAGCCCGAGCCGCCGGCGCGATCATTGCGGCTGATATCAAGACGCACGACCGCGGGCCCGATCCGGTCGACGACGCCGATCACGGCGCGCGAATAGGCATCGAGCAGGTCGCTGTCAGCCAGACGCGGTTCGGACGACTCACCGGCAAGATTCGACGAAAGTGCGCTATCCGCTTGGCCTCGCGCAAATGGCGAACTCGGACCGCCGACGCCGACGGAGCGGCGGCGCGGAGCAGGAACGAACTTATGTCTGGATTGATCTCGCATGACGCCAGGAAATATGGGGAGCGGCCGTCGGCGCGAAAAGAGCAGGGCTCGCAGTCGCGTCCGTCCCCGCCCGCGCGGGTCGGTTCGCCTGCCTTGGTTAGGCCCAATCAAGCGATTACTGGCTCGGCCCGAATCGCCAGCGGAGTTCCCATGAGATCGATTTCGGCGCCCCTTGGCGCCGTTCTTCTTGCCCTTGCCGTCGCCGGATGCGGCGCGCCGCAGCAGCCTGCGGCCGCCCCGCCGCCGCCGCAGGTCACGGTCGCTTATCCGACGCAACGCACGGTCGTCGATTTTGACGATTATGTCGGGCGCTTCGTCGCGATCGACTCCGTCGAAGTGCGCGCGCGGGTGTCCGGCTATCTCGACAAGGTGCATTTCACCGACGGCCAGATGGTCAAGCAGGGCGATCTCCTGTTCACCATCGACAAGCGTCCATTCCAGACCGCGCTCGACCAGGCCAAGGCGACGCTTGCCCAGGCGCGCGCCAATCTCGCTTTTGCGGAGAACGATCTCGCGCGCGGCCAGCAGCTCGTGCGCGAGCGGACGATCACCGAGCAGACCTTCGATCAACGCACGCAGGCCAAGCGCGTCGCCGAGGCCTCAGTCGCCGCGCAGGAGGCGGCCGTGCGCCAGGCGAGCCTCGATCTCGAATTCACCGAGCTGCGTGCGCCCATCGCCGGCCGGATCGGCGACCGCCGGGTGTCGCGGGGCAATCTCGTCACCGGAGGCACCGGCGGGAACACCACTCTGCTTGCGACCATCGTGACCTACGATCCGATCCGGCTCGAGTTCACGTTCGACGAGGCGTCCTACCTTCGCTACCAGCGGATGGAAAAGGGCGAGAGCGATGTTTCGAACCCGTCCGGCGGCGTCGATGTGGCCCTCAAACTGCTCGATGAGAACGAGTTCAAACACAAGGGCCGCATGGATTTCGTCGACAATGTGATCGAACGCGCAACCGGCACGATCCGCGGCCGCGCGGTGTTCGCCAATCCGACCGGCGTTTTCACGCCCGGCATGTTCGCCCGCGTCCGGGTGCCCGCCACCGCGCCCTACTCGGCGCTGCTCGTGCCAGAAGCGGCCATCGGCTCCGAGCAGACGCGCAAATACCTGCTGGTCGTGAACGCCGACGATGCCGTTGCGCAGAAACATGTCACGCTCGGCCAGGCGATCGGCGCCCAGCGCGTCATTCGCGAAGGCTTGGCGGCCACCGACCGCGTCGTGGTCAATGGACTGATGCGGGCGCGGCCGGGGACAAAGGTCTCCCCGCAGCAGGAAAACCCACCGCCCGCAGGACCGGAAAGCCCGCAGGCCGCGGCGGCGCCCCCGCCTTCCCGGACGGACTGATCGATGCGGATTTCACATTTCTTCATCGACCGGCCGATCTTCGCCGCTGTTGTGTCGATCGTGTTCGTCATCGTCGGCGCGGTGTCGTTCTCGCGGCTGCCGGTTGCGCAGTACCCGGACATCGCCCCGCCGACCATCACCGTGGCCGGCCAGTATCCCGGCGCGAGCGCCGAGGTGGTCGCGGCGACGGTGGTTACTCCGATGGAGGAGCAGATCAACGGCGTCGAGGGCATGCTCTATGTCGGGTCGAATTCGACCGCCGACGGTCGCTTCACCATTTCCGTCACCTTCAATCTCGGCACCGATCTCGACATTGCGCAGGTGCAGGTGCAGAACCGCGTTGCGATCGCCTTGCCGCGGCTGCCCAACGACGTGCGCAATATCGGGGTCACGGTGACCAAGGCGTCGCCCGATCTGATGATGATCGTGCATCTCTATTCGCCCGACAAGTCGCGCGACATTCTCTTCGTCTCCAATTACGCGACGCTCGAAATCAGGGACCTGCTCGCGCGCGTCGACGGGGTCGGCAGCATCTCCGTGTTCGGCAGCCGCGACTATGCGATGCGCATCTGGGTCGATCCCGATCGCCTGCAGACGATGGGTATGACCGCGAGCGACGTCGTCCTGGCGCTGCAGCAGCAGAACATCCAGGTCGCGGGCGGCGTGCTGGGCCAGCCGCCAATGCCGAACCAGGGCGCGTTCCAGGTCGCGGTGCAGACGCTCGGACGGCTCGCCAATCCGACCGAGTTCGGTAACATCGTCGTCAAGCAGACGCTCGACGCCGTGGTGCGCCTGAAGGACGTCGCGCGGGTCGAATTGGGCGCGCTGGACTACGGGTCGAACTCCTATCTCGACCGCAACGAGGCGGTCGCGATTGCGCTTTTCCAGCGCCCCGGATCGAACGCGCTGTCGACCGCCGCCGGCGTCCGCCAGGCGATGGAGGAGGTCTCGCGGCGGTTCCCGCCGGGCATTGTCTACGACATTATCTACAATCCGACCGAATTCATCCAGCAATCGGTCAATGCGGTGATCCAGACGATTTTCGAGGCGATCATCCTCGTCGTTCTCGTGGTGGTCCTGTTCCTGCAGACCTGGCGCGCCGCGGTGATCCCGATCGTCGCCATTCCGGTGTCGCTCATCGGCACCTTCTTCTTCATGGCGATGTTCGGGTTCTCGCTCAACAACTTGTCCCTGTTCGGACTCGTGCTCGCGATCGGCATCGTGGTCGACGACGCGATCGTCGTGGTGGAGAATGTCGAGCGCAACATCGCGGGCGGGCTGAGCCCGCGCGACGCCGCCTACAAGAGCATGAACGAGGTGGGCGGCGCGCTGGTCGCGATCGCGCTCGTGCTGTGCGCGGTTTTCGTGCCATCGGCCTTCATCACCGGCATTTCCGGGCAGTTCTATCGCCAGTTCGCGCTCACCATCGCCGGCGCGACCTTGATTTCGCTCCTGGTCTCGCTGACGCTGTCGCCGGCGATGTGCGCGCTGCTGCTGAAGCCGCATGATCCGCGGCATCGCGATCGCTGGTACGAGCGGCCGATCCACGGCTTCTTCCGCCTGTTCAATCGCGGCTTCGACGCGCTCGCGCGCGGCTATGGCTGGCTCGCCGCCCGCGTCGTGCGCTTCGCCGCGCTGATGCTCGTCCTCTATGCGGGGATCATCGGATACGGCCTCTTCGAATTCAACCGCACGCCCACCGGGTTCATCCCGCAAGTCGACCGCGGCTATCTGATCGCGGCGGCGCAGCTTCCGCCGGGCGCGTCGCTCGCGCGCACCGACGCGGTGATGCAGCGCGCGCGTGACATCGCGATGGAGGTTCCTGGCGTCGCGCATGTGGTGAATATTGTCGGCTTCTCCGGCGCGACCTTCACGCAGGCGCCGAACGCCGGCGCGCTCTTCCTCGTGCTCGATCCGTGGGAGGCGCGCGCCGCGGATCCCCGCAAGGCCGCGGGAGGCATTCAGGGCGAGCTGTTCAAGCGCTTTGGCGAAATCCAGGAGGCCTTCATCGTGGTCGTCCAGCCGCCGCCGGTGACGGGGATCGGCAATGCCGGCGGCTTCCGCATGATGGTCGAGGATCGCGGTGGGCGCGGGCCGCAGGCGCTGCAAGGGGCGGTCGGCGCCATGATGGGGAAGGCCGCGCAGACGCCCGGGGTCGTCCAGGTCTTTTCGCTGTTCGAGACCCAGACGCCGCAGCTCTATCTCGATATCGACCGCACCAAGGCGCAGCTTCTGCGGATCAACATCGCCGACGTGTTCGCCGCCCTCCAGGTCTATATCGGATCGTCCTATGTCAACGACTTCAACCTGCTCGGTCGCACCTTCCGGGTGACGGCGCAGGCCGATGCGCCCTATCGCGCAAATGTCAATGACATCCTCAACATCAGGGTCCGCAACGCGCTCGGCGAGACCATCCCGCTCGGCTCGTTCACGACCGTGAGCGATATCGCCGGGCCGTTTCGCGTGCCGCGCTACAATCTCTACCCGGCGGCCGAGTTCGATGGGGCGGCCGCGCCCGGCTATTCGCAGGGGCAGGCGATCGACATCATGCAGCGGCTGGCGGCGGAGACCTTGCCGGAGGGCTTCAGCTACGAGTGGACGACCCTTGCCTTCCAGCAGCTCCGGGCGGGCAGCACGTCGGAGTTCGCCTTCGCGCTCGCGGTGGTGTTCGTGTTCCTGGTGCTGGCGGCGCAATACGAGAGCCTGACCCTGCCGCTCGCGGTCATCATGATCGTGCCGATGTGCCTGATCGCCTCGATCACCGGCGTGATCCTGCGCGGCCAGGACAACAACATCCTCACGCAGGTGGGCTTCATCGTGCTGATCGGACTCGCGGCCAAGAACGCGATCCTGATCGTCGAATTCGCCAAGCAGCTCGAAGACCAGGGGCGCGATCGCTTTGCGGCGGCGGTCGAGGCGGCGCGGTTGCGGCTGCGGCCTATTCTGATGACGTCGCTCGCCTTCATCTTCGGGGTGATGCCGCTCGTCTGGGCGGTTGGCGCCGGGGCCGAACTGCGCCAGACGCTGGGGACGGCCGTGTTTTCCGGCATGATCGGCGTGACCGTATTCGGCCTCGTCTTCACGCCGGTGTTCTATGTCGTCTCCCAATGGCTCGCGCAGCTGGGCAAGAAGCGGCGCGCGGCGGCGCCGCCGGCGCCGTCCACCACGCCGCCTTCTCACTCCGCCGGGCAGCCGGCGGAGTAAGAGGGAATGTAGTCCATTGCGTAAGCATCCTCCCCCGTGACAACGGGGGAGGGGGACCATGCGCAGCATGGTGGAGAGGGCCAACGGCAGTGCACGCAAGCGGCCCCCTCCACCGCCGACGCAGCCAAGCCCGCGCAGGCTGCGCAAGCTTGCCTGCGATGGGCGGTTCCCCTCCCCCGCCGCGCGGGGGAGGATGACGCACGCCATGCAGGTTGATCCGGAGCGTCACGCCATGAAGTTCGGCATTTCACAAGGCGTCACCCGCAAGGAGGACGACGCCTTCCTGCGCGGGAGCGGGCGCTATGTCGCCGATCTCGTGCCGCCCGGCGCGTGTCGCGCGGTGCTGCTGCGCTCGCCGCATGCCCATGCGCGTCTCGATCGCCTTGATGCCGAGGCCGCGCGCGCCATGCCGGGCGTTCGCCTGATCCTGACCGCGGCCGACATCGCCGAACTCGGTCCGCTGCCGTGCGTCGGCATGCCGCCGGGCGTGCGCGCGGATGCGCCGGAAAACCCGATCCTTGTCCGCGATGCCGTGCGGCATGTCGGCGACGCCATAGCCTTCGTGGTCGCCGACACGCTCGACCAGGCGAAAGACGCAGCCGAGGCGGTCGTCGTCGAATGGGCGCCGCTGCCGCATGTCGTCGACGCGGTCGAGGCGCTCAAGCCCGGCGCGCCGCAGGTTTGGCCCGACCGCGGCGGCAATCTCGTCTACGAGCAGACGCTCGGCGACGAAGCACAGACGGCGGCGGCGTTCGCAGGCGCGGCGCGGACGGTCGCGCTGACGCTCGTCAATCAGCGGCTCGTCGCCAACTATCTCGATACGCGCGCGGCGCTTGCCGAGTACGATGCGACGAGCGAGCGTTTCACGCTGACGGTCGGCAGCCAGGGCGTCCATGCGCTGCGGGACGTGCTCGCAGGTCACGTCCTGCGCATCCCCGAAGACCGGCTGCGGGTCATCACGCCGGATGTCGGCGGCGGCTTCGGCACGAAGATATTTCCCTATCGCGAATATGCGCTCGCCGCGGTCGCGGCGCAGCGGCTCGGCCGCCCGGTCGCCTGGATCGCCGACCGGATGGAGCATTTCCTCGCCGACACGCAAGGACGCGACAATGTCACGACCGCCAAGCT
>DASUPI010000003.1:0-6099 GCA_036281135.1 Rhodoplanes sp.
CGCCGTACGTGTTTGGACAGTTTCGAATAAATCAGTTTCCAATTTGATTACGAATTGGGCGAATGCACGATCGTAAGTCGACGCATCCGAACCGTCCCGCCGCGCGGCGCGCGATTCCAGCGCGACTCGCGCGCTTGCGGCGGGCTCGTTGAAGCGTTTGGCGACCGGTCGAAACGACGTTCCGAGGCGCTCGCCCAGCTCAATAGAGCCCCGGAATGATGCGATAGGTTCGCTGAATATAAGCGCGGTATTCATCGCCGAAGCTCTCCGTCATCATCCGTTCTTCGCGGGCGATCCGGCCGAAAAACAGCGCGGCGAATCCGGCGATGCCGGCAAACCCCGCGAACCAGTTGGGCAGCAACAGCGCCTGCGCAACCGCCCACAGCCAGAACGCCGTGTACATCGGATGCCGCACATGGCGGTAGACTCCCTCGGTGATGAGCCGATGATCCTGGCGCAGTTCGAGGCTGATGGACCAGTTGCGCCCGAGCGCCTTGTGGGTGAGGCGGAACATGACGAGCGCCGCGATCGCAAAAAAAAGCCCGAGCCAAGCAAGCGCAGGTTGAAAGGCGTAATCGGCGAAGACGGGAAACCCGGTTGCGACATAGATGAAAGGCACGATGCCGAGCCCGGTGAGCGAGATCGTAAGCAGGATGGTTTCGAGTCGTCCGCGTGCGCTGCGCGTAACAGGCGTGCGGCGCGAGCGCCGCGCATAGCGGAAACGGATGACATACCAGCCGACCATGATCATGACGACCGCCGCCTTGGCGAGCGTGGGCGTCATCACCCGCGCGCCCTTGCCGGCTCGTCGCGCGCAGGCGCCTCGTGCGGCGCTGGCGTGAGCAGCTCTCCGTCGGCGCCGATCGCGGAGACGGCGCCGTCGGGCAATGCGGCCTGCCGCCTCACCGACAGCGGTCCGCACAACAGCATGAAATAATCATAGGCGGCGCGCCGGTCATTGGCGCTGACGAACTGGCAATGCACGCGGAAGAGATTGCGGCGGATGCGCCGATAGGCGGCGGGGTCGAGCATGTGTTTGATGCGCACGATCCGCACGACGGGATGCGCCGCAGCCGTCAGCCGCATCTCCGCCACCGGATCCGTCTTGTAGAAATTCATCACGTCGGTGAGCGCCTGGTACTCCGCCCAGAAAATGCCGGGCGCCGAGGCAACGCGTTCGACCGCGGCGTGGAAACGCTTGGCGCCCCGGTGCAGTCCGATCTTGAGGATGGAGGAGCCGACCGAGAGAAACGCGACCGGCGCGCCGTCGCAACCGAAGGCAGCGTCGAGCCGCAGCGCCCGGTCGAGCAGATCGATCGCGAGCACCGCGCCCAGACTATGGCCGACCAAGAGGATCTCATCCGCTTCGCCGGAGCGCGTCGCAGCGTTCAAGTCATGCGCAAGACGGTCGAGCCTTTGGTCGAGTGACGGATCGCCGCGCCGGATATAGGTGCGCGCGAAAATCCAGTCGTCGAAGAGCTGGGGAAGGAGAAGCCAACGCCCCGGCCATTGCAGCAGGATCAGGAAAGCGGCAAGTCCCGCGGCTGCTCCGATCAGCGCGAAGCCGCTCGCCTGCGCCGCGAATGCGCCCGCAAACCATGCGATCGTGACGAGCGCGGCGAAGAGCACATAAGGATACAGGAAGAACAGGGCGTAACGCCAATTGGTGCGCAGATAACCCCACAGCGCGCCGCCCGCGATGAAATCGAGGAAGGCGAGCAGGCCGAGCGGAATGCGCCGCCAGAACGGCTGGTCGCCAGCGGCGGCGATAAGGTCGTCCCAGCGCACAAACCGATAGCGGGTTTCGACGCGCCAGTTCGCGCCCGTCGTGACGACGTCCCACGCGGCCGTATCGGGATTGATCACGGGCGGCGAGGCGGTGGCCTTCGCCGACCAGGTCCGCTCGAATCGGCGCAGCTCGCGCACGAAGCGCCGATGCACCGCGTCCACCGGCATGGTGAAATCATAGCCGCCGATATGATACACCAGCCGTCTCGCGATGATGGGTTCCGTCATTCGCGCTCCATCGGCGCCGGCTGTCGCCTAATGGACGATCGCCCGCCGGACTTAGCGAGAGGTTAATCGCCGTTCTCTTGCATCAAGGGCCAGCCCAGTGTCCAGTGGCAGCGACCGGATGATCGGCGGCCCCTGCGCGCGGAGAAAGCGTCCCGTGCTGCTTGATCGGGCCGTAACGACCGCCGCCTGCCTCGTGGTCGCGTATGTCTGCATGCCCGCTGCGCCCGCCAGCGCGCAAACGCTGTCGAGCGGTTCGGCAGCGGAGACCTGCCTTGCGGCCAATCGCGACCTGTCGCTCGGCGCTTCGCTGCCGCACACCGCGGCGCGTTTCCGCGAGGGCGGATCTCTCAAGGTCGTCGCGATCGGATCGTCGTCGACCACCGGCCTGTGGGTGCTCAACTCCGCCGCGACCTTTCCCGAGGTCATGCGGCGCGAGCTCGAAAAGCTGCGCCCGAGCAGCCGGATCGAGATCGTCAATAGCGGCCGCATCGGCGAGACGATTAAGGACAATCTGGCGCGGTTCGAACGCGATGTCCTCGCCCATCGGCCTGACCTCGTCATCTGGCAGATCGGGACAAACGACGTCGCCTGGGGCGGCCACGCCGACGGCCTCAAGGATCAGGTGATCCGCGGCGTGCGGGCGCTCAAGACAGCAGGCGTCGACGTCATCCTGATGGACCTGCAATACGCGCCGATCGTGCTCGCTTCCTCGCAGCACGCGGTCATGCAGGCCGTGATCGCCGAAACCGCGCGGCAAGAACGGGTCGCCCTGTTTCCCCGCTTCGCTCTCATGCGCCGCTCGGTCGAAGCGGGCCTGCCGCGACGTGCGCTGATCGCATTTGACGGCTTGCACAATTCGCGCGCCGGGTACGACTGCATCGGGCGCGCGCTCGCCCGCGCAGTCAACGCCGGCGCACGGTGACGTCAAGCCCGGTCCGTCAGCGGAACAGACCGAAAAAGCTGAACCCGCTCGATTGCTGCGGCGACATGCGAGACACCTGCCGGCGCGCTCCGGGCGCGGCTGCGCGGGCGACCGTCGCCGCCGGCGTGTCCGCAACTTTGCGCTCGTCCGTCTTCAGCGCGGCGATCACGCGCGCATCGCGGCCGTAGACGTCGTCGCGCAGCACGAGCTTGCCCGAGCCGTCGACGAACGCGGTCTGGTAGGTGAGGTGCACCGGGATCGGAGTCGGGAACTTGATGTCCACCTCGCCATTTCCGTACATCCGCCGAATCCGGTCCGCGGTGTAGCCCTCTTTCGGCAAGGCGATCGAGAGCAGCGCCTCGGCGTATTTGTCCGGATCCTGAATGCGCATGCATCCGTGGCTATACGCGCGGCGGTCATGCGCGAACATGTATTTGTCCGGCGTGTCGTGCTGGTAGACGAGGAACTTGTTGGGGAAGTTGAAACGGATGCGGCCGAGCGCGTTCCCCGCGCCGGGCGGCTGCGAAATATGCACGCCGCCACCGCGATTGTAGGATACGCGCAGCCCCATGCGGGCGAGAACCGTCGGGTCCTGCTGCAGCGCCGGGAGATATTCGCCGTAAACGATCGACGGCGGAACATTCCAGGTCGGATTGACCGTGATGTATTTCATGGTCTCGCTGAGGAGCGGCGTCGGGGTGGAGGGCTTGCCGACCACGATCCGCGTGGACCACAGGACCGAGTCCTTATTGTAGACCCGCAGCATGAATTCGGGGATGTTCACGATGACATGCGTCGGCCCGAGATCGTGTGCGATCCAGCGCCACCGCTCGAGATTGGCCAGAATGAGGTCGGCTGAGCGGTCATTGCGCGGGCCGTTCATCGCGTCGACGGTGGCGGCGGTGAAGTTTCCGCTCACCGCGATCCCCCGCTGCTTCTGGAATTCCTTCACCGCGTCGGCCAGCGCCTTGTCGTAGGTGGTGTTTCCGGCCGCGCCGGTGACGCCGAGTCGCTCGCGCAGCTCGGGCACGCGTGCATCCTGCATGCCGATCTTCAGCGTCGGCCCATAGCTCATGCGCGCATGCGCGGCGCCGTCCTTGTGGCCGCGGACCTCGGCAAGCTTCGCTTTCAGGGCCTTGTAGGCGGGGTGCTGCGGATTGTAGCTGTCAAGCGCAGCGCGCGCGTCGGACGCCGTCGTCAGTTTGCCGAGCACGTCGGCTGCTTCGGGTGCGGGCTGGTCATAGAAAATGTCGCGCGCGACGCGCGACCAATGTACGCGGCCGACCGCGGCATGGCGAGCGTAAGCGAGCACCGCGCTGTCGAGTTTCAGCTCGAAATCGGCGAGCGCGCCGGGTTCGGCGTCCGCCTCCAGCTTCGGGATGGCGTAATCGGACGGGTCTAGTCCGTCCGCGTCCGCGGCGCGAAGCTGCGCGATGACCGCCTTCGCCCGTTGGTGCATGGTGCCGTTTTCTGTCCACAGCGGCGCGTATTTGCGCGCAACATAGAAAGTGTCGAGCGAAGCGCGCGTCTTGCTGTCGAACAGTCGATCCGTCGCCTTTGCTGCGAGGGAATCGCGCAGCCGCTCCCCGAACGGGTCGAGCGTCATCACCGGCGCCGTTTCGGCAGGCGTCGTGGCGGTAGGGCGAAGTTCCGGTTTCGCCGCGCTGTCGGCGGGCGTGATGGTGACCTCGGCCGGCTCCGGCATTGGAATCGCCGCGCGGACCGGGTCGGAAGCGGTCGGACGCATTTTGTCGACGCCGATATCGGACGGAGTGATAACGACTTCGGCCGGGAAAGGCACTTGAATGGCTGGGCTTTCGCTTGGCTCCGCCCTTGGAATCGCAACGGCCTCGGCCGGCAGCGGCGCACCCGGCTCGGCGCGGTCAATGTCGTTTGGCGTGATGCTGACCGCGGCCGGCTCGGGCGGCGGGACGCCGTCCATGGCGAGGTCGCCAGTCAGGCCGGCATGTGCGGATACGCCCGTCGTGAGAACGAGCGCGATGGCCGAACCGGCCAGGAGACGATCGAAGCGCATCCCCCATGTCCTCCCAAGGCAAGATTTGAAGCAGCGGCCAGTCGTGTCAGGACAAGACCCACCGTAGCGAAGACGCACTACAGCCGCGGTTGGTCTTTCTCACCAAGGCAGCCACCCGCCGAAAGCTTAACCCAAGGATAACGGCCGAGCTTAGTCTTTCGACGGGTTGCGGCCGTCGCGCTGTCGCTTTTCTTGGTTCCTGTCACCGGACGGCCACGCTCGAAGCATCACGATGGGCCGAAGGCGCCAGTCCGAACGTCTCCAGTTTCCGGTGGAGGGTCGAGCGGCCGATACCGAGCTTGCGCCGCCGCGTAGATTTGCCGACCATCATGGGCCGGCACGACCGGCGCGAAGCGAATCGCGTCAGCCTCGATCTCGGCGGGAGGGAGAAGCTCCCCGTCGTCCGCGAACAAAGGCAGCAGGGCCTCTCGCGCGGTCGGCTCCATCAGCGTAGGCGGGGCGGTATCGCCGCCCAGCGGCTCGGTGCGCTCCAGTCTCGCGTCGGCGATCGGCGCATAGCCCGACTCCGCCACCATGATCGCGAGCCGGCGGCGCTGGACCGGGCCGTCGTCTACGATGAGTACGCGTTCCGTCACGGCGACACCGAGGCTTGCAAAAGGCCAAGAATGAACGATGTCATTAGCCGGTCATGCTTAACGGGCCCTTACCGGGGCGACCCCTCGGCGCTTGGAGCAAGTCGGCGTTCGGTGCGAAGGGGAACGACAGAAGCCGCCATCGCTTTGCCACGGCGCGGCCGCATAGGCTGTTCGACAATCATCGGAGTCTGTCCCCGCATGCTCATTCGTTCACCGCGACCTCGTCCCAAGTCGAAGCCGCCCGCGCGGCGCGCCGCCGCGGCCAAGCGCACCGCGTCCCGGCGCAAGGCGTTGCCCGAATGGAATCTCGCCGACCTGTATCCGGCGATCGATGCGCCCGAGATCCGGCGCGACCTCGATCTCGCCCGTGCCGAGGCGGTCACCTTTGAAACGGCTTACAAAGGCCGCCTCTTCGAGCTTGCGCAGCAACCGGATGCGGGACCGCTGTTGACCGAGGCGATCAAACGTTTCGAGGCGCTTGACGATCTGATCGGCCGGCTGATGTCGTTCGCGAGCCTCGTTCATGCCGG
>DASUPI010000004.1:0-6776 GCA_036281135.1 Rhodoplanes sp.
ACAGCTTCAGCACCAAGCTTTTCAGATCGGCGTGCGATAGGCCATCGAGGTCGGTAGGCGGCGCCATTCCCAGAATGAATCTGACTCGTGCCGTCCTGAGAATCGGAAAATCATACCGCCACCGGTTTTGCCCCTCTTACGTCATGCAGTTGTCATCTTGACCTCATAGAACGGTGACACGCTGAGCGTAGGACTAGGCTGCGGTTTTGGACCGAGCGACTGGTCCTCGACCCTCACTGCTTTGGGTGAAGTCCCCAACAAAATCGCCAACAGCATCCCCAGGCCGTGAAGCACGCAGTCTCGTCTGCGTTACCGCCAGATACATGGATCAACAGGAGAGAACTTTTGAAGCTCTACCATTCCCTTATCGCGGCCGGCGCAATCGCGGCGACTGGCCTCGTCCTGACGGGGGCGGCGCAAGCGCGCGACCAGATTCGCATCGTCGGCTCCTCGACGGTTTATCCCTTCACCACCGCCGTCGCCGAGCAGTTCGGCAAATCCTCAGGGACGAAGACGCCGGTCGTCGAGTCCACCGGCACGGGCGGCGGCATGAAGCTGTTCTGCGCCGGCATCGGCGAAGCGCATCCCGACGCGACCAATGCCTCGCGCGCCATGAAGAAGAGCGAATTCGAGGACTGCCAGAAGAACGGCGTCAAGGACATTGTCGAGGTCAAGGTCGGCTTCGATGGGCTGACCATCGCCCAGTCGAAGCAGGGAACGCCGATCTCGCTGACGCTGCCTCAACTGGTGCTCGCCGTGGCCAAGGAAGTGCCAGGCCCCGACGGCAAGCTGATCCCCAATCCCAACAAGAACTGGTCGGACATCGACAAGTCGCTGCCCAACACCAAGATCGAGATCCTCGGCCCGCCGCCCACGTCCGGCACGCGCGACTCGTTCCACGAGCTCCTGCTGGAGAAGGGCGCTGAGCAGATCCCGGCGCTCGCCGAACTCAAGAAGAGCGACCCCAAGGCGTTCGAGAGAGTGTGGAAGACGTTGCGCGAAGACGGCGCCTATGTCGAGGCGGGCGAGAACGACAACGTCATCGTGCAGAAGCTCGAAGCAAACAAGAACGCTTTCGGCGTGTTCGGCTATTCGTTCCTCGAGGAGAACAACGCCAAGCTCCGTGGCGTGCCGCTGGACGGCACCCCGCCCGAGTTCGACAACATCACGAGCGGGAAGTACAAGGGTTCGCGCCCGCTCTTCATCTATATCAAGAAACAGCATGTCGGCGTCATTCCGGGGCTCGACAAGTTCGTCATCGAATACGTCTCTCTGAAAGCAACGGGCGAAGACGGCTACCTCGCCAAGAAGGGACTTGTGACGCTTCCGAAAAAGGACCTTGACGAGGTCCGCAAGAACTCTACCGAAATGGCGCCGATGCAGGCTCCCAGCTCCTGACGCATTAAACCTCGAGCGGCCGCGATCCTCGCGGCCGCTCTTCTGATTGATTGGTTCGGGCCCGCTTCTTCCGGCACGCGCTGTTTTTCCAACGAGTTCAGCAGTTGGGGAGTATCTTGGTCTGGCTCTACTCCGGCGCGTTGGTGGCCCTCGTCCTGATCGGCTATCTGTTCGGCCGCGCCCGGGCTGTCGCCGCCGGCACGAAACAGACGCTCCATTCGCGGCCGACCTACTACGGCGCATTCGTCGCCATCTGGATTCTCACGCCGATGGTCGTGACCTATGCGGTCGGCGTTTCGATCGCCAACAGGGTGACCGAAACGGAAGCGGTGACGGCCTATGATCCGCAACTTGTCGGCAAGGACCTGGAAAAATCCGCGGCGCTGCGCGACATCCAGGCGGTCGCCGCCGGGCAATTCGCCGGCGAGCCCTCTCCCCGGCTGAGAGCGGCCGCCGAGCTATATAGCTTCTATCGGTCCTGGACGACGCGCCTCGTCTTCATCGCCGGCGTCGCCTTCGGGCTTCTCGGCCTCGTCATGACGTTGCGGCTCGTCAGCGCCAGATTCCGCGCCCGCAACCACGTGGAGCGATTCGTTTCCCGCGTGTTGCTGGCATGCGCCTGCGTCGCCGTGCTCACCACGATCGGCATCGTATTCTCGGTCCTGTTCGAGAGCATCCGCTTCTTCAATCGCGTGTCGCCGTTCGAATTTCTGTTCGGGCTGCAATGGAGTCCGCAGACCGCCATCCGGGCCGATCAGGTGGGCTCGTCGGGCGCCTTCGGCATCGTGCCGCTCGTGACCGGCACATTGCTGATCACAACCATCGCCATGTTCATCGCCGGTCCGATCGGACTGTTCGCGGCGATCTACATGGCGGAGTATGCGACGCCCCGCTTCCGCTCGACCGCCAAGCCCATTCTCGAAATTATCGCCGGCATCCCGACCGTGGTGCTGGGATTTTTCGCGGCGCTCACGGTGGCGCCGAACATTCGCGGAGCCGGCGCCTCGCTCGGGCTCGACGTCGCCTCCGAAAGCGCGGTCGCGGCCGGCATCGTAATGGGGATGATGATCATCCCGTTCGTCTCCTCGCTGTCCGACGACGTCATCAATGCGGTGCCGCAGTCGATGCGCGACGGCTCGCTGGCGATGGGCGCGACGCCCTCGGAAACGGTGAAGCGGGTCGTGCTGCCGGCCGCGCTGCCCGGGATCGTGTCCGCCTTCATGCTCGCGATCAGCCGCGCGGTGGGCGAAACCATGATCGTGGTCATGGCCGCCGGGCTTGCCGCCAATCTCACCTTCAATCCGCTCGAAGCGGTCACCACATTCACCGTGCAGATCAAGACGATCCTGGTCGGTGACCAGGAGTTCGACAGCGCCAAGACGCTGTCGGCCTTCGCCCTCGGCCTCGTCCTCTTCTTCTTCACCTTGACGCTCAACGTGATCGCGCTCGAAATCGTCAAGCGCTATCGGGAACAATATGACTGATCTGGCGATCCCAGGGCTGCGTCGCGTCGACTTCACGACCGAGAACGCGCGTGCGCGTCTGCGCGCCCGCTATCGCGCCGAAATCCGATTCAAGGCCTATGGACTGATCGCGATCGGCCTCACGACGCTGTTCATCGTCGCCGTGCTCGCCGACATTCTCGTGCGCGGAATACCGGCATTCTTCCAATATCAGCTCGTGCTCGACGTGAAGGTCGACCAGCGCGAAATCGACCCGCAGAGCACGCGCGACCCCGCGGTCATCCGCGCCGGAGACTACACGGCCCTGGTCCGCAACACGCTTCGCCAGATATTCCCCGACGTGACGGACCGGGCGGGCCGTCGGCAGCTCGACGGGCTCGTCTCGTCAGGCGCCGCCGACCGGCTGCGCGAAAGGGTCGTCGCCGACCCCTCATTGATCGGGCAGACCATCAAAGCGCCGCTGCTCCTCTCCGATGACGCCGATCTCTACTTCAAGGGCCTCGGCACGTCGATCAGCCGGACGCCGGGTCGCGGCATCGCCTCGCCGAGCGGGACCACGGGCGAGGTCACGATCCACTCGTCGGCCAACGACTTCTCCGCAGACTTGGTGAGAGTGAAGCGCAGCCTCTCGCAACGGGCGCGCGACCTGCGCACGCAGGCCGAGTCGCTGCGGCGCAGCGCCCGCCAGGTCGAGGTGTATAGGGACGACGCCGCGCGTCTGTTGGCCGCGGCGCGCCCTGCGGGAGACACGGCGCAGATCGGGACGCTGGAGAGCCGGTTCACCAGTTATCGCGCCGAGGCTGAAATGTTATCTCAGCGAGCGAAGGACGTCGAGGCGGAGGCGGCGGGCCTCCAGACCCGGTTCGAAAATCCGGGTGCGGACGAGGAAATCGGCTCGTCGGTTCCGAGCGTGCTCGTCGCCATCAATGGCGGCATCGTCAAGGCGACGCTGCTCGGAAATTCCCTTGTCACCGGGCGCGTGCTGCTGCCGCTGTCTTCGGCCGCCGACGCCCCGCCCGGCGCGTGGACCGTCGTGACTTATGCGACCCCGGAAGACAATCGCCGCGTGAGCGATCGCGAGGTCGCCTGGCTCGAATATCTGCGCGAGCGGGGCCTGGTCGAGCGCGGCTTCAACTGGGCGTTTTTCACCTCCGGCGACAGCCGCGAACCCGAGCTGGCGGGAATCCGGGGCGCCCTGATGGGATCGGCTTTGACGCTGCTGGTGACGCTGGTCGTGTGCCTGCCCTTGGGGGTGGCGGCGGCGATCTATCTCGAAGAGTTCGCTCCCAAGAACCGGTTCACCGATATCATCGAGGTCAACATCAACAATCTCGCGGCCGTGCCATCGATCGTGTTCGGCCTGCTGGGGCTCGCGATTTTCCTCAACTTCGTGGGGCTGCCGCGCTCGGCGCCCCTGGTCGGCGGCCTCGTTCTCGCACTCCTCGTTTTGCCGACCATCATCATTGCCGGGCGAGCCGCCCTCAAGGCGGTGCCGCCCTCGATCAAGGAGGCCGCGCTCGGCGTCGGCGCCTCGCACCAGCAGGCGGTATTCCACCACGTATTGCCGCTCGCGATGCCGGGCATCATGACCGGCACCATCATCGGCATGTCCCACGCGCTCGGCGAGACCGCGCCGCTTCTGATGATCGGCATGGTCGCCTTCATCGTCGAACCGGCCGCGAGCGTCACGGACGCCGCGACCGTGCTTCCGGTGCAAATCTATCTGTGGTCGGATCTGCCGGAAATCGCCTTCCAGGCGAAAACCGCCGCCGCCATCATGGTTCTGCTGGGCTTCCTCTTTCTCATGAACGGAACCGCCATTTTCCTGCGCCGCCGATTCGAACGCAGATGGTGACCCATACCAATCGGAGCGCGCCTCCATGAACACCGCCGTCCGGCTGACGCAAAGCGAACCGGAGCCAGTTTCGAACGTGGTACAGAATCCGAAGGTCATCGCGCGCGGCGTGAACGTGTTCTACGGCGAGAAGCAGGCCCTCAAGAATGTCGATCTCGACGTTCCGGAAAACGCGGTCACCGCTCTGATCGGCCCGTCGGGCTGCGGCAAGACAACCTTCCTGCGCTGTATCAACCGGATGAACGACACGATCCCGACCGCCCGCGTGACAGGCCGGCTCACAATCGACGGGCGCGATGTGTACGACCCTGAGATCGACGTGGTGCAGCTCCGCGCCCGCGTCGGCATGGTGTTTCAGAAGCCCAACCCTTTTCCCAAGTCGATTTTCGAGAACGTCGCCTACGGGCCGCGCATTCACGGCCTTGCCCGCAGCAAGGCCGAACTGGAAGAGATCGTGATGACCAGCCTCAAGCGGGCCGGGCTGTTCGAAGAGGTCGAGGATCGCCTCGCCGAGTCCGGCACGGCGCTATCCGGCGGCCAGCAGCAGCGGCTGTGCATCGCGCGCGCGATCGCGGTCAGTCCGGAAGTGATCCTGATGGACGAGCCATGCTCGGCGCTCGATCCGATCGCGACCGCCAAGATCGAAGAACTGATGGACGAGCTTCGGTCGAACTTCACGATCGTCATCGTGACGCATTCGATGCAGCAGGCCGCGCGCGTTTCGCAGCGCACCGCCTTCTTCCATCTCGGAATCCTTGTCGAGCAGGGCCCGACAGGCGAAATCTTCACCACGCCGAAAGACCCGCGGACCCAGGACTACATCACGGGCCGGTTCGGCTGATCGGCCGGGCAAACGAACAAGAACTGGAGCGCGGAGCGATGGTTACCGAGCACACGATGAAGGCCTTCGACGCCGATCTGCAGGATCTTGCCCGGATGGTCGCCGAGATGGGCGGCCAGGCCGAGCAGCAAATCAGCGACGCCATCGATGCCCTCGATCGACGGGACAGTACGCTCTCGCAGCAGGTCATCGCGAGCGACGTGCAGATCGATTCGCTCCAGCGCGAGGTCGAGGAGAAGGTGATCCTGACCATCGCGCGCCGCCAGCCGATGGCCGTGGACCTCCGCGAGATCGTCGGCGCGCTGCGCATTTCGAACGACCTCGAACGCATCGGCGATCTCGCCAAGAACATCGCCAAGCGCGTGCTGGTGCTCGACAGCGAGTTCCGGTCGCAGAAGGTGATGCGCGGGGTCGAGCACATGGCCGAGCTGGTGCTCGCGCAGATCAAGGACGTGCTCGACGCCTATGCCCGGCGCGATGCGCAGAAGGCGATCGCGGTGTGGCGCAGCGACGAAGGGGTCGACGCCGTAAACAATTCGCTGTTCCGCGAACTCCTGACCTACATGATGGAAGACCCGCGCAATATCGGCATCTGCATCCACCTCCTGTTCTGCGCGAAGAACATCGAGCGCATGGGCGACCACGCCACCAATATCGCGGAGACCGTCTACTACATGGTCGAAGGCCGCATGCTGGGCGAGGAGCGGCCGAAAGGCGACAAGACCAGCATGACCATCGTTCCGTTCGACGCTTAGCCGGCATTGGCGGCGAACCGGACCGCGTCGCCGCCGACGCCGCAGCCGACCAAAAAACGAGGTGAGTATTGGCTTGTCGCATAGGCCATCGTCCCCGGAGCCTCGTCCGGGGCCGTCGGATCGAAGGGGGATGACCACGGATGGCCGCACGCATTCTGATCGTCGAAGATGAAGAGCCGCTGACGCTTCTGTTACGTTATAATCTCGAAGCGGAGGGCTATGCCGTCGACTCCGCCGCGCGCGGCGACGACGCCGATCTGCGGCTCAAGGAAAGCCCTCCCGACCTCGCCATCGTCGACTGGATGCTGCCCGGCCTGTCCGGCATCGAGCTGATCCGGCGGCTGCGCGGCCGCGCGGAGACGCATCAATTGCCGGTGATCATGTTGACCGCGCGCGGAGAGGAAGGGGAGCGCGTGCGCGGGCTCGCGACCGGCGCCGACGACTACATCGTCAAGCCGTTCTCC
>DASUPI010000005.1:0-2897 GCA_036281135.1 Rhodoplanes sp.
GGCGGCCCTCGTTCCTTCGTTGGGCGTCCCTTCGTCGGCCGGCCTTTCCACCGGCAGGTGTTCTTTGGCCGACCGTTCCATCGGCGGGTATTCTTTGGCCGGCCGTTCTACGGAGTGGGCTTCTACGGCGGCGGTTACTACGGGTCGTGCTGGCGCTGGCGATTCACGCCGTGGGGCTGGCGGCGGATCTGGGTCTGCGGCTACGGCGGCTACGGCGGCTACGGCTATCCGCTCGGCTACCCCTATTGGTGAGATTGCGTGGGGCGCACCCCATAGAAAACGCTCACGGGCGTTCGGGGGGCCTGGCGATACCCGAGTTTGAACCGAAGCCTGGGCGCGGCAGTCCGCCAGCGAGCGCAAGGTATGCACATGCGGCTGATCGGCGCCTGGGATCGACCAGACGGATCGGCTCGGAGCCGGTTGCAAGCAAGAGCCGATCATAGGCTGCGCGGCTGTCGTCTCCCTGCGCGACCTCACGTGAGCGGACATCAATGGCGGCAACGTTGGCCCCCGTTTACTCCAAGGACTTCTTCCGCCGTAAACGGATGAGCAGGATGGTGTTCGTCGACTGCACCGCGATCGGCCCGCCGTGCTGATTATGATGGTGAGCGGGTGCGAGCGCTTCACCATGGAATCGGTTCACGACCTTGAACAGGGAGCGCGCTTCGACGGGAGCCCAGGCGTGCAACTCATCAGCAAGAAAAAACGACACGTTCAATTGGGAGGGCGACTCGGCCAGCCCTTCGCTCCAGCGGCCTTCCGCGTAGATGAAGTTGGAGGCGCCGAGCGCGGCAACAAAGATGTGCGCCGGTCGTGCGTCGCCGGTGAGCGGATCGATCACCGCAACCGTGTCGCCGGCAAAATCCACAAACAGCTTCTCGCCCGCCACGTGCGTTTGGCGCATCGTCGCCGATACGCTGCGGCGCCATTCACCGTAGAGATCGCAGAACCGACTATAGCCGTAGCCGTCCGGATGTTCCGCGCGATACTCCTGCCACAACAAAACCAGCGTCACGCTGCGCCGCTTGAGTTCTTCATGCAGCTTGCCCCAATCGGGAGCCGGACGCTCCGGTCGCGCCTCCCCGGGGGCCGTGAACAGCCGCCGCTCAAGCGCGTCGTCATCGAACAGCTGCGGCAGCGGCCAGGTGAAACCCGCCACCTCGGCTCGACGTACAATCTCGCCGACCGAAGTCTTGCCGACCGAAAGCGCCTCGCTGATCTCGCGGTAGCTCAGTGAAAGCGCGTGCCTCAGCCGAAGCACCTCGCGCACCTTGCGCATCGACAATCTCTCCGCTGGCATCGGTACCCCCGCTGTTGATTGCAGGGGTCCCCGATCAGTCGATTCGATTGTCGACGGGAACGCCGTTCAGGCCGTCATCATCGGCTGTCCGCAATCATCGGATTGCTGTCCGCCTTCCGTCGGAATCCGTGTCCGCCTTGCGTCGGATTGCCTGAGGGTTCAAATAGGTCCCGGGCCGCAACGTTGGCGCGATGATTGAACGGGACCTATTTGAAGCCGGATTGAACGAAGCCGCGGTTGGCGACACGACGCTATGGGCGTTTAAACCGAGCGCCGCTGTTTTCTTTGACCGCGGAGCTTTTGGCGATCGCGCGGGATCGACTCAGCGGGATGGCCGCTGAGGCGGCGTGATCGAAAACGGTCCGAGCAGCGGTCAGATTTGCGACGTTGCGCGATGGTTCTGGTCGGATATTCGAGCGATTGGGCATGCAGCGCCAAGGGCTATGATCCGGCGTCGATGACGGGCCGGTCGGGCGCAGTTTCCCTGTTGATTTGCGGCGTGTTCGGCGGATCGTCATGATGTGTCGCACCGCATGTGATGATCGGGAGGCGAATTGCGCGGCCTTCGCGCCCTGGAACCGACCTCGACCATGCGGCCGCCGCAGCAGGGCAGAGATCGATCCGCCGTCCGATGAGCAGGACGTAACGCTCGCGATAATCGGCGGGCTCGGCGACCGGGGTCGGGTCTGGGAGCGCGAGCGCAGCGCGGATGCGTGCGAGCTTGGCGGCGCGGCAGGCGTTACCAAGGAAGCCGAAGTGGCGGATGCGGCGGAATTGGTTCGGGAGGACGTGGAGGAGGAAGCGGCGAATGAACTCGTCGACAGCGAGCGTCATTGTCTTGGCTTTGTCGCGGGCACGGTAGTCCTTCCACCGGAAACAGACATGGCCGTCTTCGCAGGCGAGGAGACGACTATTGGCGATGGCGACGCGATGGGTATAGCGGCCGAGATAGTCGAGCACCTGCTCGGCTCCGCCGAACGGGCGCTTGGCGTAGACCACCCAGGCGATGCGGCGCAGAGGGGCAAGGTGGCGGGCGAAGGCGGCCGGTTCGGCGAGTGCGGCGAGATTGCCGAAGAAGTTCAACCTGCCGTCCCCGAACGCATCGAGCAGGCGTTCGAGGAAAAGGCGGCGGTAGAGCCGCGAGAGGACGTGGACTGGCAGAAAGAAGCCTGGGCGGCAGGCGACCCAACGTCCATCGGGCGCGAGGCCGCCGCCCGGGACGATGCAATGGACGTGCGGGTGATGGGTCAGGGTCTGGCCCCAGCTATGCAGGATCGCGATCATGCCGGTCTCGGCGCCGAGATGTTTGGGATCGGCGCCGATGGTGCGGACCGTCTCGGCCGCGGCCTTGAAGAGGATATCGTAGACGACCGCCTTGTTCTGCAGGGCGATCGCTGCGAGCGGGGCCGGCACGGTGAAGACGAGATGGAAATACGGGACGGGCAGAAGCTCGGCTCGGCGATCGGCCAGCCATTGGGCGCGCGCGAGCCCTTGGCACTTGGGACAGTGCCGATTGCGGCAGGAATTGTAGGCGACGCGGACCTTGCCGCAGTCCTCGCATTGCTCGACATGCCCGCCGAGCACCGCGGTGCGGCAC
>DASUPI010000006.1:0-9531 GCA_036281135.1 Rhodoplanes sp.
TGCAGAAGTTCCGATGGTTATGCATTCAGGAGGAACCGAGGGAGGAGTGTATAGCCAGATCAGGGCCCTCAACCACCTTTCGGCCTCCGCAAGGTTGCGGTAGCGGTCCGCAGCTTACGTGTGTCTTGCCAGAAGGCCGGAAAACGTGAAAATTTACGCCCGTTCAGGAATTCGAATTTTGGAAACGCCCGACTCGGCACCCAGATGGTGGAGAGCACCAGCATATTGACAGTAATGTTTCTAATTTTGTAATTTTGACATGCATCAGGGAAGCATCATCGTCTTCCGCGTATGGTTTGGAAAGCGCAACCATGCGGGACCTTGGCCTTGACCCGCAAGCCTCGGAGCGCCCATCCCCGCGGGGGGTAAGCACAGGTGCGGGTGAGGTAATTTTTTCGCTCTCGGGACTATGGGCTATGACATGGTTGCAATCCTGTGCGTTCGCGTTCGCTGTTGCGGGCACGATGACGGCTGCGCCCGCCTGCGCGCAGGTCAAATGGGATCTCGTGTCCGCATATCCCGCCGGCAATTTTCACACCGAGAATCTTATGGCCTTCGCCAAAGACATGGCGGACGTGACCGGCGGCAAGCTCGCGATCACGGTCTATCCCAACGCCTCGTTGTTCCCGGCGACAATGATCATGAGGGCGGTGCGGATCGGGCAAGCGCAAATTGGTGAGATCCTGATCTCGCTGCATGAGCACGAGGACCCGATTTTTGGCATCGACGTCGTGCCGTTTCTTGCCGCGAACTATGACGAGGCGCGCCGGTTGTGGGCGGCGTCGAAACCGGCGATCGAGCGGAAATTTGCCGCACAAGGATTGGTGGTACTGTTCGCCGTGCCTTGGCCACCGCAGGGCATCTACTCAAAGAAGGAGATCAACAGCATCTCCGATATGCACGGACTGGTCTGGCGCGTGTATAATGACGCAACGCGGCGCATCGCCCAGATCGTCGGCGCCTATCCCGTCACAATTCAGGCGGCCGATCTGCCGCAGGCGCTCGCCACCGGTTTGATCAACGTTTTCATGAACGCCGCGACCGGCTATGACGCCAAGGCGTGGGAGACCATGACTTATTTCTACGACACGCAGGCTTGGCTGCCGAAGAACGTCACCTTCATGAACAAGGCGGCGTTCGACCGGCTCGACAAGCCGACGCAGGAAGCCTTGCTCCGGGTAGCTGCAGCCGCTGAGGCCCGCGGTTGGTGGAGGTCGCAGGACAGGAACAAATGGTATATCGAGCAGCTTGCGGCTAACGGCTTGAAGGTGCAGTCGCCGAGCGATGCGCTAAAGACGGGGCTCCATCAGATTGGCGAGCGTCTGACCGGCGAGTGGCTCTTAAAGGCCGGCGCCGACGGGCAGGCCATAGTCGACGAGTATAAACTGGGATTCCCCAGATAGCCGGGGGCTGCGCGCAATCGGAGCGTGAGGCAGCCGTCGTATCGCAGACATTCGATAGCTAACCTCTCAACGGCTCACTGCACTGCGAGAATCTGGTCAATCAGCTGCGCGACAGCGACCGCGCCAATGATTTTGGCGGTGCGCCGCGCGTTGGAATCAGGCGCTCGGTGATCGAGGCCGCGCCGGTCGAGGAGATTGATCGCCGAACTACGGCCAAAGCCACTACCAGCGCCAGCATGAGCCTGCTCACGTGTGCAAGATCAACCGACACGAGGAGTGCGTGCTTGCCCAGCTGGCCGAAAGAACGCACACAATCACGCCGGCTCAGGAGCCATCAGGAGTGCCGGTTTAGAGGCTGCCGTTCATGAGAATTCGATCGCTGATCACAGGAGCAACACTGCTCGCTCAGTCCACCAGCGTTCCGGCTCTTGCTCAAGACGAAGCAAAGCCGGGTGTCACGGACGCGCAGTCGGCGCCAAACGTCGGTGCGGCGAATGCAATTCCGCTGTCGATGCTCGGTTTTGGCGATCGTGAGAAGCTCTGCCTGGTATGGAGCGATGGCTGCGTCACCTGTTTGCGGTCCCAATCGGGCGGGCCGATCTGTTCGAACCTCGGGATTTCATGTCAGCCGAAGGACATTCAGTGCAGGCAGCAGCAACCGGAAACCCCAAAATAGGCTGCGGCGAAGCTTGCCCAAACGGTTTTGCCGAATGAGAAAAGACGGCTGTGCCTCTCGTAAATCAAGTCCGCACATTTAAATCCGCACATAACATCCGCACATAGTAATGCAATCCACAATCCACCCAGAACGGGACGTCCGAATATGCGACCAACGGCGTTGATAGCGCGCGAGAGCGGCGCATCCTTGTCCAAGAGCAGATGCTTGTTTGATGAGGACGGACTCTTAGTGCTGGTGGGCGCTTGGGCTATGAGCCACGCGCAACGCCGCTATCGCCGAGGCGATCGTTTGGCATACGGGTTCGCCTTCTCCCGCAGGGTCAGGCGTATGGGCGTGCCGGGGAGATCGAACGCTTCGCGCAGACCGTTGACGAGATAGCGCCGGTAGGCGTCCGGCACGGCGTCGGCGCGGGTGCAGAACAGGACGAAGCTCGGCGGCCGCGCCTTCGGCTGGGTGATGTAGTTGAGCTTGAGGCGGCGGCCGGCGACCGCGGGCGGCGGATGCGCGGCGAGCGTCGCGGCGAGCCACCGATTGAGCGGATTCGTGGCGATGCGGCGATTCCAGACCGCGTGAATGTCGACCACCGCGCGCATCAGGCGGTCGAGGCCGAACCCGGTCAGACCGGACACCGCGACCACCGGCACGCCCTTGAGCTGCGGCAGCCAATGGTCGGTCTCCGTGCGCAGCCGTGCGATCGCGCCGGGCTCGCCCTCCGCCAAATCCCATTTGTTCAGGCCGATGACGAGCGCCCTGCCCTCGCGCTCGACCAGATCGGCGATGCGCAAGTCCTGTTCCTCGAAGGTGGCGGTCGCGTCCATGAGGAGCACGACCACCTCGGCGAAGCGGATCGCCTCCAGCGCATCGCCGACCGAGAGTTTTTCCAGCCTGTCGTCGATCTTCGAGCGCCGGCGCAGCCCGGCGGTGTCGAACATGAGGAATTCGCGCCCCTCCCACACCGCCTCGACCGCGATGGAGTCGCGGGTGATGCCGGCCTCGGGTCCGGTGAGCAGCCGCTCCGCCCCGATGAGCCGGTTGACGAGGGTCGACTTGCCGGCGTTCGGCCGGCCGACCACGGCGACGCGGATCGGGCGATGCGGGGCGGTCTCCTCCCCCGGCGGCTCTTGCTCGACGTCTTCGGCGTCCTCGCCGGGCGGCTGCGCGGCGGCGGCGAACTCCGGAAGAGCGTCGCGCAGCGCCTCGAACAGGTCCGCGAGGCCCTCGCCATGCTCGGCCGAGATCGCGACCGGCTCGCCCAGGCCCAGCGCATAGGCTTCGTAGACGCCCGCCGCCTGCGCCCGGCCTTCGCTCTTGTTGGCGACGAGAATGACCGGCTTGCCCGCCCTGCGCACGAGGTCGGCGAAGGCTCGATCGGGCGGCGTCACGCCCGCGCGCACGTCGATGAGAAACAACACCGCGTCGGCCTCGGTGATCGCCGCCTCGGTCTGCGCGCGCATGCGCCCGACCAGGCTTGCCGTGGGGGCCTCCTCGAGTCCGGCCGTATCGATGACGGTGAAATCAAGATTGCCGAGCCGGCCCGCGCCCTCCCGCCGGTCGCGGGTGACGCCCGGGCGATCGTGGACCAAGGCGACGCGCCTGCCGACCAGGCGGTTGAACAGGGTCGACTTGCCGACATTCGGCCGGCCGACAATGGCAAGCGTGAGGGTCATGCGCAAACGTGGGATGGGTTGAGCAACGCGAAACCCATCAATAGCAGAGCTGACATCGGGATGGGCTTCGCTGCGCTCCACCCATCCTACAAGCTCTCGCTACGAGCTCGCGCTACGAAGTCCCGCTCAGCGTGAAAAAGTCCCGGCGGGCGGCGCCGCCGGCCACGGAGCCGAGGGCGAGGCTTGGGCAGGCGCGGATTGCGGCGCGGCCGATTGCGGCTGCGCCGGCTCGGCGGGAGCCGGCGTCGCCGGCTTCTTCGGCGCCTCCGCCGTCTGCGGCCGTTGCGGCTTGCGCGCGGGCCTCTCCTTCTTCTCGGCCGCGGAGTCCGCCGCTCTTGATTCACCGTCCTGCGCGGCGGGCTCGCTCGCCTCCTCGCCCGGCGTCTTCTTGGCGGGCAGGTATTCCGACGGAACGCCCTGCGTCACGCCCGGCACACCTTCGGGAAAGACCGGCCTGCGCTCGCCCGGCAACTTCTTCTTGGTGTCGAACAGTCCCTGCATGGTGTCGGTCAGCCTGTCCACCGTATCGCACCCGGCAAGGCCGAGGCCGGCCGATACGGCAAGCGAAACGAGCACTAAGCGCGTACAGGCGTGCATCTTTCCCCTCATGAGCTCTTGCCGTTCTCGCCGGTCAGCGCCATCAGAACGTCCATGCGCGCGCGAAGGCCCGCCGGCGCGTCCGGATCGGAGAGCGCGGCCTCGCCCCAGCGTCGCGCTGCCGCCATGTCGCCGCTGCGCCAGGCGGAAAGCGCCAGCAGTTCGCGCGCGGTGTGGCGAAACGGACCGCTCGGCTGCGCGAGCGGCTCGAGGCGGCGGCTGATGTCCGCGAAGGCCGCTTTATCGACCAGCAGGAAGCCGGCCCGAATCGCCGCGAGGTCGCGCAGGAGCCGCGAATTCGCCGAGTCGGCGGCGACGCCATCGAAGAGGGTGACCGCCGCCGCACCGTCGCGCGCGGCCACTTCCTCCGCTTCGCGCAACCGCGCGAGGCCGCGATAGGCCGCCGTTCCCTTCGCCGCGAGTTCGGCGAATGCGGCCGTGGATTCCGCCCGCTTGCCGTCCTGCGCAGCAAGCTGCATCGCCGCCTCATAGGCTGCGCTCGATTCCGCCGCCTTCTTCGTCTCGTACCACTGATAGCCGCGCCACGCCCCGACCGCTGCCACCAACAGCACGGCCGCCACGATAAAGAGGAGCCCGTAGCGGTCCCACAGCCTTTTCAGCTGTTCGCGCCGGACTTCCTCGTCGACTTCACGAAAGATATCGGACACGCGCGCGCACTCACCTTTTCCCTGCCCGCAGCCACGCTGAACGAGCGCCCGCTAACCTACCGGTATGGCGCGGGCAAGGCAAAGCGGCATACGCGTTCTGCCGGCAACGTGTTTCGATCACGTCGTTTTCTTCTTCATGGAATAGACATGGTCCGGGCCCGGGAACGTCCTCGCCCGCACCTCGGCGGCATAGGCTTCGACCGCGGCGTCGATCGACGGCCCGAGCTCGGTGAAACGCTTGACGAATTTTGGCACGCGCGGCGACAGCCCGAGCATGTCTTCGAGCACCAGCACCTGCCCGTCGCAGGCCGAGCTCGCGCCGATGCCGATCGTGGGAATCGCGACCTCGGCGGTGATGCGCGCGGCGAGCGGCTCGGCGACCGCCTCGACCACCACCGCGAATGCGCCCGCATCGTCGACCGCGCGGGCGTCCGCCTCGATGCGCTCCCAGTCGGCGGGGTCGCGGCCCTGCGCCTTGAAACCGCCGATCGCGTTGATCGCCTGCGGCGTCAGCCCCACATGGCCCATCACCGGAATGCCGCGCTCGACCAGGAAGGCGATCGTCTCGGCCATGCGCTGTCCGCCTTCGACCTTGATCGCGCCGCAGCCGGTTTCCTTCATCACGCGCGCCGCGGAGAGGAAAGCCTGCTCCTTGGAGGCCTCGTAGGCGCCGAACGGCATGTCGATGGCGACAAGCGCCCGGCGCGAGCCGCGCATCACCGCATGGCCCTGCAGGATCATCATGTCGAGCGTTACCGGAATCGTGGTCTCGAATCCATGCATCACCATGCCGAGCGAATCGCCGACTAGGATCACGTCGCAGTGCTTGTCGACGATGCGCGCAGTATGGGCGTGATACGACGTGAGCATGACGATCGGCGGACCGCCCTTG
This sequence comes from Rhodoplanes sp., assembly GCA_036281135.1. Taxonomy (GTDB): domain Bacteria; phylum Pseudomonadota; class Alphaproteobacteria; order Rhizobiales; family Xanthobacteraceae; genus Rhodoplanes. The sequence goes on from DASUPI010000006.1 coordinate 5,907, forward strand.
CGGGCGCGGATCGCCGGCGCCGTGAGCCGCTTTTCTTCGGGATAGGCAGACATCGTCAGGTCCCCAGCGCCGGCGTGCCGAACGCCGGTACGCCGATGGCGAGCGGGTGAAACACGAGCCCGAGCGCGAGATAGAAGATGGTCCCGACAATGATCGCGATCATGTCGTTGCGGCGGCCGCCAACCGGGATCGGCGGACCGCCGGGATCGGTGCGGCGCTTCAGCGTGATGCGGTCATACACCGCCCAGGCGAGCAGCGCCCCGAACAGAATGATGGAACCGAGATCGCCATTCGAGATGAGATGCGCCACCGCCCATAGTTTGACACCCACCAGCATCGGGTGCTTCAGCGTGCGCTTGATGTTGCCGGGGATGTAAGCCGCGGTGACGCAGATGACCGCCGGCCAGGTGAGCAATACGGTGACATGCCGCGTCCATGAGGGCGGATCCCACACCTCGATCCATTCCGTCTCACGGTAGAGGCCGTAGCCCCAGGAAATCAGCACGACGCCGGCGATGGCGACGAGCGCGAACAGAATCTTGTAGGCGCCGTCTCCGATCTGCTTGATCGCGGCGTCACGCTGCGGGCGCATGGTGACGAACACATGCGCGCCGATGAAGAGAGCGAGACCCAGGATCAGAAGGAAAAAGCCCATTGATGACACCCCGGCGAAGCTTTTTGCAGTGCGGCGCGCCGTGTAGATGCGATATCGGACCTTCTAAAGCAAGGCGCTACAGGGCCTGTATTTTGTGATTGTTCCGCTTGCCCGTATCCGCCAACCGCCGTGTGTGCGCGGTGGGAACCTCCCCCGCGAGGCTGGGTTGGCTGTTAGGGACCTGGCTGGAAGGAGAAGGACATGACGGACCCACGCGATTATCATGACCCGCGGCTGAGCGAGCCGCGCAACGACCTCCGCGGCGGCTACCGCGACGACGGTGGGGCGGTGTCCAACGCGCGAGCCGGTAATTCGATATGGTCGTGGCTGGCGGGAATTGCTGCGGTTATTTTCATCATCGCGATCATCTACGGCTTCACAAGTCGCGATACGCAGACAGCGATCGACAACAATGTGCCGCCGGCGAGGACGGACGCCACGACGGGTACGGGCGCGGGCGGCACGACGGCGACGGCCCCCGCCGGGCCGGCGACCGGCGCAGGCAGCGGGGCGACCGGTTCAGCACCCTCGGCCTCGGGCGGCGCAACGACCTCCGGATCGGGTACGACTGCTCCCGGCCAGCCCCCGCGTTAGCGTTGCCGCAGCTGCTGCAGCAGTCGCACTCCTCGACAGGACGCTGCAGACGGGACCGGTGTCACGCTTGGGCGGGGTCCCTCTGCGGCGGCCGTCGCCGCGACGCGATACGCGCGATCACCCGATTATCGAACGCGCCAATTCACCAGAAAAACGCCGACGACGCAGATTCCCATGCCGATCAGCGCGAGCGCGCCGAGGCGCTCGCCGAACAACAGCCACGCCATCAGAGCGGTGACGGGCGGCGTCAGATAGAACAGACTGGTCACGCGGGTTGCGGCCGCGCGGCGGATCAGGAAATACAAGAGCCACACCGCCCCGAGCGACAGGACGAGAACGAGCCAGGCAAGCGCAGCCACGAGTTCGATCGTCCAGTGGATCGCGCGCGTTTCGAACAGCAACGACCCGGTCGCGAATAGCGCTCCCGCCGACGCGTATTGAATCGCCAAAGCGGAACGCCAGTCGATCCCGCCGCCGAAGCGCTTCTGATACAGCGTTCCGATGGTGATTCCGATCAACGCGCACAGCGCGGCCGCCCAGCCGAGGGCGCTCGCTTCGCCCGCGACCGTCTTGTCGGCGACGACGAGATAGACGCCGGCAATGCCGAGCGCGAGGCCGAGCCATTGTCGCGCGACCACCCGTTCGCCGAGGAAGCGGTTGGCGATGGTCGAGGTCAGCACCGGCTGCAGGCTGACGACGAGCGCCGACAGTCCAGCCGGCAGACGCCGATCGATCGCGACGAACACGCCGCCCAGGTACACGCCGTGCACCAGCAGCCCGGCGACCACGCTGTGCCGAATGCCCGTGATGTCGGGCCAGAGCGGACGCGTGAGCAAAGCGACAATCGCCAGCAGGAAGACGACGGCGATCATCCGGATGGCGAGAAACGTCAGCGGCTCAATATAGGGCAGGCCGAATTTCGCGCCGACAAATCCCGACGCCCACAGCACCACGAACAGCGCGGGCGCGGCATAGATTGCGAGATCTTCCGGCTTGCGCGGCATCGAACGCTCCCCCAACGGCATGCAGATGTCGCCGCGAAAAACCGCGCCAGCATCGTTTGCACACCGCGAATGCGGGATTCTACATAGGAGTTTACGCGTAGAATAATAACGATATTTGAGCGTTGTTAACCAAATTCAAACAAAGCCCCGTCAAACTTTCGCCTAGTCTCCGGCCCAGGTAGTCGCCGGGGAAAACGGGGGGTTCTTCGGCGATGCTTCGCCTAGCGTCTTGCCTTCTTGCCTTCATCATCGCAACTCCAGCGGTCGCCGATTTGCGCATCACGCGCGACTTCGGCGGCTATGTGGAGGAGTACAAAGCCCGCTACGAGCGCATCCGCGAGAACGGCGAACGCGTCATCATCGACGGGATTTGCAATTCCGCGTGCACGCTCGTGCTCGGCATCGTGCCGCTGCAGCGCATCTGCGCGACGCCGCGCGCAAGCCTCGGCTTCCATCAGGCCTATTTCGACAAGCGCTGGACCGCCGGCGTGAAAGTGACGAGCATCGCGGGCACGGCCGAATTGATGTCGGTTTATCCGAACCCGGTCAAGGAGTGGATTTCTCGCCAAGGCGGACTCACGCCGGACATGAAGAAGCTGAGGAATGGCGTCGATCTTTGGATGATCGTCAATCCCTGCCCGGATTGGTTCTAAGCGCGATGATGTCGCCTTCGATCGTTCCCACCCTCAGTGGTCATGCCCCGCGCAGGCGGGGCATCCAGTAATCACCGAAAGCGTTGTGTTTACTCGATCGCCCGCTTCCGCGGACGATGATGCCGGGAGATTGGACGAGTTCATCCTGATCTAGCCGGCGACCGTTCGTCAGCAAACTATTCGACGCCGCGTCGCGCGATTGCGGCCGAACAGGCCGACGCGGACCGCCATCTCACCCACCCTGAATGCGACGTTCAATGCGCGCGAGCGGGCGGGCAATTGAGTCCGGCCCACTCGTCCTGCCCGGTCACAGCGGCAGATTGTCGTGCTTCTTCTCCGGCATTTCCAAGGTCTTCGTGCGCAGCATCGAGAGCGCGCGGGCGATTCGCCGGCGGGTCGAATGCGGCATGATCACCTCGTCGATATAGCCGCGCTCCGCCGCCTTGAAGGGCGACATGAAACTGCGTTCGTATTCCTTCGTGCGCAACGCGATCTTCTCGGGGTCGCCGAGATCGGAGCGGAAGATGATCTCGACCGCGCCCTTGGCGCCCATCACGGCGATCTGCGCGGTCGGCCAAGCATAGTTTACGTCGGCGCCGATATGCTTCGACGCCATGACGTCATAGGCCCCGCCATAGGCCTTGCGGGTGATCACGGTGACGAGCGGCACGGTGCACTGGCTGTAGGCGAACAGGAGCTTCGCCCCGTTCTTGATCAGC
>DASUPI010000007.1:0-9226 GCA_036281135.1 Rhodoplanes sp.
GGTTTCGATGCGGCCGTGGTCGCCATCGACGGTCTGATGCCGGGTGACCGTCGCATCCTTGAAGCCGTTGGCCTTCTGCTCGGCGGCGAACAGTTCGACATCCTCGCGCAGCGTCCCCTGATTGCCCTTGAGCGCCAGCACATAGTCGGCCTTCTTGGCGAGGATTTTCTGGGCGATGTCGCGCTGGCAGCCGATCGCGTCGATGGTGACGACGGCGCCCTCGATGACCAGGAGATCGAGCAGCTTGGGGATGGCCACGATCTCGTTCGATTTGTCCGCCACCTTGACCTGGCCGAGCACGAGGCGCTGATGCGCGGCGAAGGCCGAGACCATGTGGATCGCCGCCTGGGCGTCCTTCTTTCCGCCGGAGCGGCGCAGCGTCTTGCCGTCGATGGCGACAACCTCCCGCGGCGTCCCGGTCAGCGCCGCCACCCAATCCACGAAGCAGCGCTGGAATTGCTCGGCGTCGAGGACGGCAAGAATGTCGCCGAGGTGATCGTGAGCGGGCGTTCCATGGCGAAACGGCCGGAAGCGGCGCAAAAGCTCGATCTTCTTTTCGCCAAACCGCGCGATATCAACGAATGTCTCCGCCCCCGCCAACACCGCCAGCAGGCACAACAGGAGCACTTCGGGAAGCGGATAGATCACCTTGCCGGCCTGGCGCGGGTCAGGCAAATCGTTGAAACAATCCAGGAAAACAACCGTCTCGCCAAACGCCGAAAGCTCCGAAACCGCCCGCTCCATCGTCCGTCCTCCCGCATCCGAATCAGAGGACCACGACAGATTCAGCGCTCTATTCCTTTGTCACGAACTTCTTCACCCGATCGCCCTGAGCCGCGCTTGCCCCGGCGTGACTTTCCTGCGCAATTCCGTATCAATCGGGCAATTGGCGCTCGACCAACCCGCGCAAGCCATTTCGGAGGACGATCGACATGATCCACCGCACAACCCTCGCCCTGGCGCTCGGCCTTGCTCTTGCGATGGCGGGAAGCGCGCATGCCCAGGTCAAGTTCGGCGTCGCGGGGCCCCTGACCGGCGGCAGCGCGGCCTTCGGCGCCCAGCTCAAGCAGGGCGTCGAGCAGGCGGTCGATGACATCAACACGGCGGGCGGCATCCTCGGCCAGAAGATCGAGCTCAGCGTCGGCGACGACCGCGGCGATCCGAAGGAAGGCGTCTCGGTCGCCAACAAATTCGCGGCCGACGGCGTGAAATTCGTCATCGGCCACTTCAATTCCGGCGTCACCATGCCCTCCTCCGAGGTTCTGCAGGACAATGGCATCCTGCAGATCACGCCGGCGGCCACCAATCCGCGCATCACCGAGCGCGGCCTGTGGAACATTTTCCGCGTCTGCGGGCGCGACGACCAGCAGGGCGGAATGGCGGGCGCGATCATCGCCGACAAGTTCAAGGGCAAGCGGATCGCCATCGTCCACGACAAGACCACCTACGGCCAGGGCCTCGCCGACGAGACGCGCAAGGCGCTCAACGCCAAGGGCGTCAAGGAGGTCATGTACGAGGGCGTCAACAAGGACGACAAGGACTTCACCGCGCTCGTCTCCAAGATGAAGGCGTCCAACCCCGACCTCGTCTATTGGGGCGGGCTGCACGACACCGGCGGCATCATCCTGCGGCAGATGCGCGACCAGGGCCTGCGCGCGCCGATGATGGGCGGCGACGGGCTCGCCGACGACGAGTTCGCCGCGATCGCCGGCCCCGGCGCCGACGGCACGCTGATGACGTTTTCGCCCGACCCGCGCACCAACCCGAAGAACAAGCCGATCGTCGACCTGTTCCGCAAGCGCGGGTTCGAGCCGCAGGCCTATACGCTGTACAGCTACGCCGCGGTGCAGATCATAAAACAGGCGGCGGAAGAGGCGAAATCGCTCGATCCCAAGAAGGTGGCCGAGGTGATCCGCTCCGGCCGGCCGTTCGACACCGTGCTCGGCACGCTCTCCTTCGACAAGAAGGGCGACGTGTCGGACAACGGCTATCTGGTCGACGGCAAGAAGAAGGACCGCTACGTCCTCTACACCTGGAAAAAGGGCCCGGACGGCAAGATTTCCTACTTCGAGGACAGGGCGGAGTAGCGGGGGGCTGCTGCTTCGATCAATGTTTTTCGCGGTGGGGCGCCCCGGGCGGCCGAACGCCGACCGGGGTGCCTTCTGTCATTTTCCGAGCCCGTATCACATGTCGACAAGCGACATAACGGCCTTGTAGGGCGATGCTAGGACCCGTAACGCTTCTCCGAGGAGCGAATCGGGCGTGACAACTGGTAAGCCTACGCTGGACCTTCTGCGGCATCTCGCGACGCGACCTGGCCATGACGAGGTCAAGGCCGATTTCCGGCAGATTCTAATCGAAGAATTCGGCGCGGAACTCGGAGCGCTCGATTTTGAGCGGCGTGTCCCTGAGGTCAGAGGCCGGCTAGACGCGCTGATCGGGCGGACCGTTTTCGAGGCAAAAAAGAACCTCGATAAAGAATGGGACGACGTCGTTCGCCGCATGCCGGATTATCTGGCCGACCGCGAACGCGACGAAGGCGAGCAGTTCGTCGGCATTGCGTCGGACGGCCTGAAATGGGTCGTGTTTGAGCGGTCGGGCAACCGCCTAAACAAGGTCAAAGAGATCAATCTTGATCCGGAGAAGGCGGATCTCTTCCTCGCCTGGCTCGATGGGGCGCTGGCGCTCAAGAGCGCGCTGCCGCCCGACCCGCTCACGATCCGGATCGAGCTCGGCCAGGATTCAGTAGCCTTCCGGCGCGCAAACGAAAAGCTTGCGGCGCTCTGGACCAAGCTGAAGGACGATCCGGCGGTCGTGCTCAAGCGGCAGCTTTGGGCGCAGCTCCTCAAGCTCGTGTACGGACGCGAGGTCGAGAGCGACGCCCTGTTCTTCCAGCACACTTTCCTGGTCATCGTTGCGAAAGCGATTGCGCTCGCGGTTCTCGGCCTTCGCGACGACGACCCGAAACACGTCCTTTCCGGTGCGGCCTTCGAGGCGGCTGGCATTTTCGGCGCTGTCGAGAGCGACTTCTTCGATTGGGTGGTTACAAGCGCCGAAGGCGAGGACTTGGTCCGGCGCATCCTCACTCATGTGCGCCGCTTCCGGCTCAGCGAAGTCGAAACGGACGTTCTCAAAATCCTCTACGAGTCGCTGATCGATCAGACGCAAAGGCATGGGCTGGGCGAATACTACACGCCCGACTGGCTAGCCGCCAAGATCGTCCGGCGGGCCGTCGCCACACCCATCGAGCAAAAGGTGCTCGACCCGGCCTGCGGCTCCGGCACATTTCTGTTTCACGCGATCCGGAATTTTCTCGCCTCCGCCGAGGAGGAAGGACTGGAGCTGAACCTCCGGGCCGAGGAGGCGACCAACCACATCGCCGGGATGGATATCCACCCGGTCGCCGTCATCATTGCCCGTGTCACTTATCTTCTGGCGCTTGCCCCGTCGCTCTCGATCCGCGCGGAATCGCTCTACATTCCAGTCTATCTCGCCGACGCCATGCAGCTCTCGACCCAGCCCTGGATGAAGGGCAAGGAGCTTGCCATCAACGTCCCCGATCCGCCCGGGACGGTCGAGACTGACAACGGCATGATCGGCCGCCGCCGCACCGAGCTGAAGTTCCCCGAAATCCTCTGCAAGGACATCCGCCTGTTCGACAAGCTGGTCGCCAAAATGCGCCAAGGCGCCGAACAGAAGCTCACGCGCAAGCAGATCGAGCCGGTGTTCACGCTGGAGATCGAGCGCCACTACAAGCGCGACATCACGCCCATGGAAGCCGAGGGCGTGATCGAGATGGGCGCGACCTATGCGGTGTTCGACGAGCTGTGCCGGCAGGGGCGCGACTCGGTGTGGACCTATGTCGCGCGCAACCTGTCGCGCCCGCTGGCGCTCGCCTTCGGCGCGGGCTGGGCGAACGTGGTCGTTGGCAATCCGCCCTGGGTCGCGTTTCGCCATATGTCCGCCGACTTGCAGAAGCGCTTCCGCGAACTCGCCAAGGGCGAGCGGGTCCATGTCGGCGGCAAGTTCGCGACGCAGAATGATCTGTCCGCTCTGTTCGCGGTGCGGGCCGTTGCGCTTTACTTACGCGCGGGCGGGCGCATCGCCTTCGTGCTGCCGCTCGCCGCTCTGACGCGGGGTCAGTTCGAGCGCCTGCGCTCGGGCTCATTCCATTCCGCGCGGGTCGCCTGGGAAGAAGCCTGGACGATGGACGACAGCGTCCAACCGTTGTTCCCGGTGCCGTCCTGCGTGCTGTTCGGCCGCCGCCGCGCGACTTCGAGGCCGGCGCCGGAGACGGTGCGGGCCTATTCCGGCCTGTTGCCCTATCGCGACGCCCATGAGGACGTGGCGGACCAGCGTCTCACCGTCACCGAGGGCGCGCCCAAGCCGGCGGAAGGCCGTTTCACGGGCGGGTCAGCCTATCGGGCGGCTTTTCGGCAGGGCGCGACGCTTGTGCCGCGCATGCTGTGCATTGTCGAGAGGTTGCCAACTGGCCGGCTTCGGATGAGTCGGGCCGCGCCCCGTGTTGTCAGTCGTCGCTACGCTCAAGAAAAGAAGCCCTGGAAAACGCTTGGCACGATCGAAGCTAACGTCGAAAGCCAATTTATTAGATCGGTGCTGTTTGGCGAGAGCATCCTGCCCTATCGCGTGTTTCGTCCGTTCGATGGCGTCGTTCCGGTCACGTCCGGCGGCGAGATTCTTGACGCCGCCGGCGCGGCGAACCGTGGCTATTTGGGATTGCATGCCTGGATGATGGCGGCGGAGGCGATATGGAATGCGCACGCCGAAAACGGCATGACGCTGATCGAGCGCTGGAACTATCACAACGAACTGGGCGCGCAGTTTCCGATCCCGTCGCTGCGCGTGGTCTACGCCAAGGCTGGCACGTTGCCCGCCGCGTGCATAATCCGTGACCATCATGTTATTGATCACATGCTTTATTGGACTGCGCCGGGAGACGAAGGCGAAGGTTATTACCTCGCAGCCATCCTCAACAGCGAGACGGCGCGAGGCCGCGTGGCGGCGCTACAAGCGCGCGGCCAATGGGGTGCGCGGCACTTCGACAAAGTGATGTTCAACCTTCCGATCCCCCGCTTCGACCCGGCCAGTGCGCTGCATGGGAAACTCGCGGCCGCCGCTCGGGAAGCTGAAACGGCGGCTGCCGCTGTGCCGTTGCCGGAGGGAGTGAAGTTCCAGCGCGCGCGCAAGCTGGTGCGCGATGGGCTCACCGAGGCCGGCATCGCTCCAAGTATCGACGCCTTGGTTGCCCGCCTCCTGGACGGCGCGTGAAGGGTCGAGCGCCCCATCACCCGATCCGGCCCAGGGCCGGAAAAGCCTCCAGCAGCCAGAAGCTCGCGGTCGTCACCCAGCCGGTGAGGAAGCCGATGCCGGTGAGCACGAGCAGCACGCCCATCGCTTTCTCGACCAGGCCGAGATGGCGCTTGAAGCGGGCGAGGAAGGCGGCGAACGGCTCGATCGCAAACGCCGCGATCAGGAACGGGATGCCGAGCCCGGCCGAGTAGAGCGCGAGCAGGCCCGCGCCCTTCAGCACCGTGTCCTTCGCCGCCGCGACCGCGAGGATAGCCGCCAGCACCGGGCCGATGCACGGCGTCCAGCCGAAGGCAAAGGCAAGCCCCATCACATAGGCGCCCCACAGGCCGGCCGGACGCGGCATGGGCGCGCGTTTCTCGCGCAAGAGGAAAGACACGCGCGTGAGCCCCATGAAGTGCAGGCCCATCACGATGATCGCGATCCCGGCGATGATCGAAAGCTCGTGCGAATAGCTGCGCAGCAGCGCGCCGATCGCGCTTGCGCTCGCGCCGAGCGCGACGAACACGGTGGAGAAGCCGCACACGAACAGGAACGCCGCGATCACCGTCTCGCGCTGCACCAGCGGCTCGGGCTCGGCGTCGGCGAAGCGCTCGAGCGAGGTCCCGGCCAGATAGACAAGATAGGGCGGCACCAGCGGCAGCACGCAGGGCGAGAGGAAGCTCACCAGGCCCGCGAACAGCGCCCAGTAGATGGTCACGTCGTTCATGGCGCTCACATGCGACGCGGCGGCAGCGAAGGCAAGCGCTGCAAGCGCTGCAAGCGCACACCGGGCCTGCGTCCCTCACCTCTCCCCACCGGGGAGAGGTGAGCCAAATCCGACGCCGCCGCGCGCGGTTGACGCCTGCCGCGAAATCGTATCCGGTGCGCCGAAGCCCTTGTCGAACAATCGCATGCTGCGCAAACTTCCGATCATCGGCGTGCTCGGCTCCGGATCGCCGATTGCGCCCGACCGCGCCGCGCTCGCCTACGCGGTCGGCGCGATGGTGGCGCGGCTCGACGCCCATCTCCTCACCGGGGCAGGCTATGGCGTGATGGCGGCGGCGGCCGAGGGCTTCGTCGCGGTCGAAGAGAGGCAGGGCCGGTCGATCGGCATGGTTCCGCACGATCCCGCGGGCCCCATCAATGCGCCGAACCACACCCCGGACGGACGGCCCTACCCCAACCCGTACGTCGAGATCGCCGTGTTCACGGCGCTGCCGCCGCGCGCCGCCGATTGGCGCAGCGCCCCCTCGCGCAACCACGTCAATGTGCTGACCGCGCACGCGCTGGTGGCGCTGCCCGGGGCGGTCGGCACCAGCAATGAGCTCGAAATGGCGACCGAGCTCGGGCCGACCTCGGGTCCGGCCCGCGCGGATCGCCGCACCATCCTGATCGGTCCGCGCGAGGAATTCCCGGCAGCCGCCCTGGCCGCCTTTCTCCATGCGGCGAGCCTCGAGGAGGCAAGGCGCCACCTCACCCGCATGCTGCGGCCAAGCTTTGTCGCGATGGGCGGAGCGCCTGCGTGACGCCGCTCCGCAACCTCCTCACCGATGTGGCGGGCGTACGCGTCGGCCATGCCCAGGATGCGCGCCTTGCGTCCGGCGTGACCTGCATCCTGTTCGACGAGCCGGCGATCGCCGCGGTGGATGTGCGCGGCGGCGGGCCGGGCACACGCGAGACCGATCTGCTCCATCCCGCCTGCACGATAGAGGGCATCGACGCGATCGTGCTGGCCGGCGGCTCGGCCTTCGGCCTCGACGCGGCGAGCGGAACCCAGGCCTGGCTGCGCGAACAGGGCCGCGGCTTCGCCGTCGGGCCGGCGCGCGTCCCGATCGTGCCGGGGGCGATCCTGTTCGACCTCAACAATGGCGGCGACAAGGACTGGGGACGCTATTCCCCCTATCCCGAGCTCGGCTATGCCGCCACGGCCGAGGCCGCCGGGGCGGAGTTCGCGCTCGGCAGCGTGGGCGCGGGAGCGGGCGCAACGACGGTCAACTATAAAGGCGGCATCGGCTCCGCCTCGATGGTCACCCAAGACCAATGCACCGTCGCCGCCCTCGCGGCCGTCAATGCCGCCGGCAGCGTCGTCCTCGCGGACGGCCCTTGGTTCTGGGCGGCCCCGTTCGAACGGGACGCCGAGTTCGGGGGGCGCGGGCTGCCCGCGGTGTGGCCGGCCGAGGCTCTGCTTCCCCGTACCAAGCATGCGGTCGCGACAAGCACCACGCTCGTCGTCGTCGCCACCGATGCCCTGCTCACCAAGGCGCAGGCGCAGCGATTGGCGACCATGGCGCAGGACGGTGTCGCCCGCGCGGTGTTCCCCGCTCACACGCCGATCGACGGCGATCTCGTCTTTGCCGCCGCGACCGGGCATAAGCCTTTGATCGATCCGGATTTTGGCTTGTTGCGCCTTGGCGCGGCGGCGTCGCAAGCGGTCGCGCGCGCAATCGCCCGCGGCGTCTACGAAGCGGCCGCCCTGGCCTTCCCCGGCGCGCTGCCGGCCTACCGGGACAAGTTTCCGGATTGACCCGGGCGTTCGTCTTGTTTGTTGCTCAATCGCTTCCGCCAAGCGCGACGCCATTGCGCCGCCCTAATTTGTGCGCTTGATTGTCTCTGGAATCGACCAGAAGCGCGAATCGTCGAACCGGCGGGTGCTAGATTTGAACCTGCTGAGGCGTGGCTACGACTTTTTAGTCACAACGCGCAACAATCGTGCCTCCAGGCGGGAGGCCTCCTCGCGTTTTGCCGGCAAATGCCGCAAAATTGGCGCGAAGTATACTGAATGAGTACGGCAAGGAACCGGCGCTTCAGTGGGCATGGCCCTTGCGACCAATCCGCAATGGGGTAATGGGCAAGAATTATAAGGAGTTAATGCGATGCGAGCAGGTGCGATTGCAGCCGGTTTGGTCGCCGTGGCCCTGGCGGGCTCATTGGGGCTCGTCTTCGCCCAGAAGGGCAGCTTGACCGCCCTCCCCTGGGGCAAGTCGGTGCCAGAGGCCGCAAGCACAGGCAGCAAGGCCGCGGAACCGGCCGCAGCTCAGCGCAGCCCGCGCAGCGTGATCACGCCCATCGCTGATTCGGTGGTGGTGGCGCAAGCCGGAGCACGCGGCACGGGCCAGACGGCGGCATCCCAGATGAGCGCCGCAGCGCCCGCGCTCCCGAGCCCCTCCCCGGCCGTTGCCGTGCAAGGTCCGCCCTGCACCAATCCGAACGCCCTCGGCGTGACGCGGGTGGTCGAGATCGACACGACCGGCGGGCCGGGCTTCGGCTTCGAACATTTCAAGCAGCACGATTTTCTCCGCAAGGGCGAAGTGGTGCTGACCTTCGACGACGGCCCCTGGCTCAACAACACCCCGGCCGTGCTCAAGGCGCTGGCCGACCAATGCGTCAAGGCGACCTTCTTCCCGATCGGCAAGCACGCCACCTATTATCCTGAAATCCTGAAGGAAGTCGCCGAGGCCGGCCACACCATCGGCAATCACACCTGGAGCCATCCGCGCGACATTTCGAAGTTCACGACGGAAGAGGCCGTGATCGACATCGAGAAGGGGATCAGCGCGGTCCGAATGGCCGTCGGGGACTATGCCTCGCCGTTCATCCGCTTCCCGAGCCTCAAGCATCCGCCGGAACTGCTGAAATATGTCGGGGAGCAGCGCAACATGGGCGTTTTCTCGACCGACATGGACTCGTTCGACTTCAAGGCGCGCAAGCCGGAACAGGTCGTCAAGAACTTAATAGACAAGCTGGAAAAGCACGGCAAAGGCATTCTGCTGATGCACGACTTCCAGACGGTCACGGCGCATGCCGTTCCCGCCCTGCTCGCCCAGCTCAAGGAAAAGGGCTACAAGATCGTGCATATGAAGGCGCACGACTCGCTCAAGTCACTCGCCCAGTATGATGAGATGGTCACCAAGGACCA
>DASUPI010000008.1:0-2692 GCA_036281135.1 Rhodoplanes sp.
AAACCGAAATCGTCAAACGATCCGATCAAGCGAAAGGGTTCGTTCAGTTACCCAAGCGTTGGATCGTCGAACGCACGATTGCGTGGCTCAACCGCTGTCGCCGCCTTGCAAAGGACTGGGAAAATCTCAACCGCAATGCCCTCGCGTTCTTAAAACTCGCCTCCATCCGCCTCAAGCTGCGAAAGCTCTGTAATCCTTGCTGAAGTTTTGAGACGGACTCTTAGCCCGGGCCGATTGGCCGCTCGACCGCTTGTCTGGTCCGCGAAAGAAACCGCGCCGCGCGCGACTGGTCGGCGGTGGGTGCTAGCCGCTCGCCGGGCCTGCGACATTAGCGCCGCACCCGCTCGCGGTGCTGGACGGCGGAGCGCAGGCGCGTTCGTCTGGGAGGAGTGCGCCTCTCCCTCCCCGCTACGGGATTCAGACCCGTTGGCGCTGTTCGGCCGCGCATGCGTGTGTTCGGAACGCAGCCGAGATTCGTCGCTTGGACGAGGGCGCGCGGCGGCGCGCAATGCCTCGTCAGCCGGTGTGCCGGCGCAGGGCGCTCGCGATCTCGCTCGCGGTCAGCCGCGTGCCGTCGTCGCCATCGATCAACACGACCGAATGGCCGGTTTTGCTCATATGCGAGGCCCAGCTGATCACTTCGTCCATCGTGCCGGCTTCCTTGTACAGAAGACGCTCCTTCTCCATGGGCGAGATGTTCTCCGCGCCGGCCGGCGCGCTGTAGATCCTGTACATGCGGCGCTCCTTCTCGGTTATCGATAAAAGGCCGAAACCGTCGGCCCGTCACCCGGCAGTGACGCCGAGGCTGCAATTCTCTCGCCGCCCAACCTTACCTTCGCGTTGGGACAGAGACCGGAAACCGGATGCGCGAGGCAACCAAAAAACGCCGCAGGCGCGTTTGAGCCAGATCAACAATTCCTGATATGACGCACGGCGCAGGCGCGGTCTGCGGCCAGAAGCATTTCTTGCACGCCGCGCCCGCTGGTGCAGAATAGCGGCAGCAAAACTCCCTTGCCGACAAAGTCCCTGCGAGGACATGACATCATGTTGGCCGATCCGATCCTGCGTTACGACCAGCCGCTCTACCGGCCGCCCAGCGAAGGCCGCAACCTGATCATTCAGGCGACGATCGGCTGCTCGTTCAACCGCTGCACCTTCTGCTCGATGTACAAGACGAAGAGCTTCCGGGCGCGCCCGCTGCCCGACATTTTCGCCGACATAGAAGCGGCCGCCCGCATGTGGCCGAACGCGTCGCGCGTTTTCCTCGCCGATGGCGACGCGCTGGTGCTGCCCACCGACGATCTTGCCGCCATTCTCGACAAGCTCGCGGCGACCTTCCCCCGGCTCGAGCGCGTCTCCTGCTATGCGACGCCGATCAACCTGACGCACAAACCGGTCGCCGAGCTGCGCCGCCTGCGCGCGAACAAGCTTTCGCTCGTCTATGTCGGCATCGAGTCGGGCGCCGCCACGATGCTCAATCGCATCCGCAAGGGCGCGACGCCCGCCACCCTCGTCGAGGCGCTCGACCGGGCGCACGACGCCGGGATCGCGGTGTCCGCGACCGTCGTGCTCGGGCTCGGCGGACGGCGCCTCTGGCGCGAACACATCGACGGTACCGCCTCGGTGGTCAACCGCGCCCCGCCGGATTTTCTGTCGACGCTGCAGCTCCGGCTCGACGACGACGAGGTCGCCGAGTTCGTGGGCCGGTTCGAGCGCGACGGCACGCCGTTCGAGGAGCAGGACGACGCCGGCATCCTCGCCGAGCAGGAGCGGCTCCTGCAACAGCTCGATCCGCCGCGCCTGGTCACCTTCCGCTCCAACCACGCCTCGAACTGCCTGCCGCTCGCCGGCACCCTGCCGCACGACCGCGAGCGGCTGCTCGCCCTCATCGCGCGTGCGCGCCGCGGCGCCCCCATGCTGCGGCCCGAATTCATGCGCGGGCTTTAAATCAGCGCCCGCCCTCGCGGCGCTTGTTCGATGAAGGAGGAGCGCCGTGATTCGTGGCTATAGCGACCATGCGGCAAATGAGCGGACGTTTCTTGCCTGGGTGCGCACCGGCATCGCCATCATTGCCTTCGGGTTCGTCATCGAGAAGTTCAACCTCTTCTTTTATGCCATCGCAAGCTCCGCCTCCGCGGATGCGGCGCATCGATTGCAGTTCGAAAGTCTGTCGGGCTGGCTCGGGCGTTATGTCGGCCTTGCTCTCATCTTCGGCGGTCTCGCGCTCCTGGTGGTCGCAACGGCGCGCTTCGTCCGCACTGAACGCCTGCTCGATGACCCTGAGACGCACTCCGCCAGCAGCGTGCGCGCCGAGCTGATCTTGTCGGCGGCATTGGTGCTGGTTGTCACCGGCTACAGCACCTATCTCGTGCTTGGCTTATCCACGCCGGACTGATTCAGCAGCCGGATTTCCGCGACATCGGTGAGTGAAGCAACCGGGCCGGTTACCGTCCCGGAACTGTGGTCACTTGCACCGATTAACCCCGCGTTAACCCCGCCCGGCCCGTAATGGGCACGAGCGCGGCGTGTTCGGGGCGGCTGGCACAGGGTGGCCGCGGACATGCCCTGCTCGACGAGACATGGCGGCGACGATCGGGGCGGATCGGGAGGCATCGCGGGCAGCCTCTGCATCCTCGGCAAAGCGCATGCGGGTTTTTGCGGGCGCGAAAGGCCCTCTTTTGGTCACGTTTGG
>DASUPI010000009.1:0-19032 GCA_036281135.1 Rhodoplanes sp.
AACAGCGGCAGCGCCGCAAGCCCGTCGAAGTCCTCGATTCGCCGCGTCTCGGCGAGATAGCGGTTGAGCACCACATTGGCCGCCGGCGTCAGATCGCGCTCGACCAGGTCCATCAGCAGGAAGGCGAGGTCGTAGAGCACGTCGCCCGCCGCGACCAGCGGATCGAATTCGAGCGCGTCGAAGGGGACCGGTTCGCCGTCGATCAGGGCGATATTGCCGAGATGCAGATCGCCGTGGCCGCGCCGCACCAGCCCGGCCCGGCCGCGGATTATGAGCAGCGGGCGGACCTTCCGCAGCGCGGCGAAGGTTGCGCGCGTCAGCGCCTCGCGCTCGGACGGGCGGTAGAGCGCCTCACTTGCGGCGAACGCCGTCTCGTTCTGCCCGATATAGGAGGCGAGCGCCTCGATCCACGGCGCGTCCTCGACGACCGGCGCGCGCGCATGGGCGGCCGCCACCGTGCGGGCGAGCTTGTCCGCAAGCGCAAGATCGACGCCGGCGCGCTCGGCGATCTGGTCGAGCGTCTGCGTCTCGTCGAAACGCCACATGTCGACCGCCCACTCCACCGGCTCGCCTGTCCCGCCGATCGCGAGCCGCCCATCCGCCGCGCGCGTGATGGCGACGCCGCCGCGGTAGAGGTCGGGGGCGAAGGGGCGGTTGGCCTCGATTTCGGCCTCGCAGGCCGCCTTCCGCTTCGCGAGCGTGGAAAAATCCAGAAAAGGGAAGCGCACTGCCCGCTTGACCTTGAGCGCGCGGTCGCCTGCCAGGAACACCGAGGCGGCATGGGTGTCGATGCGCTTGACGGGCGCGCCGCCATGCGTCGCCGGATCGGCGAGAAACGCGAAAACCTGCTGCTGCATGTCGGCTGAGTTCATGGGACGCCCAGGCGGACCCGAAGGAGGGCCCGTTTAGTACACCGCTTTTGCGATGTCCGTTGACTTGTTTGTTCGGAGGGGCGCTCGTCCGGCATAAAGCGCGTTGCCGGCACGCAAATATAGCTCGCCGGAACCGATCCAGATCAAAAAAGCAAGCCTTCTGTCGCGACCAAAATCTCACTATCATCCCGGTCGGAGGGAATTGGAGCATTCATGACCCAGCTGCCGCATGAGCTGAAACGTATCCGACTGAATCTCGCTCGTTCGAAGGAGTTCCCGCTCGGCTCGGCGCGGCATGGCTACGAATTCGTCGCCCCGCTCGACGGCGCAGGCCATATCGACCCGCATCTGTGGCACAAGCATCGCGAGCATTGCCGCGTGCGACGGTTCTCGGGAGAGAACGAAGAGCTCGGCCGCCTCGTGCACAAGCCGGGCGGCAAGGAGCATGCGCGCTGGGTGTTCGACTATGACGACACCGCCGAGGAGGACGACGAGGCGGGCTACCGCTTCGGAAGCCATGCCTTCCGGCCGGGCGAATATGTCTCGATCCGCGACGAGGACGGGGAGCTGCACACCTTCCAGGTCGCGTCGGTGGAACCGGCGACCTGAGCCGGCGCGCTCGGCCGGGAACCGGCGTGCCGTCCACCGCTTCGTGGCACGGACGCGGCGCAGCGTGAAACGCTTGCGCCGCTGACCTGTGAACAACTGCGAGGTCATGCGGCCGTCGCAATCAGCGACTCGTCATACGCGGGCTTGACCCGCGTATCCATCTTTGAAAAGCACTGCCATTTCAGAAAGATGGATTGCCGGGTCAAGCCCGGCAATGACGGTTCGATGGTCGGAGCCGGTGGAGCTCGGTATTGCCCACCATCTGCTCGCTCAACTCATCGCTCGGGCGTCGCTCGGGCATCTCGGCCTTGAATAACCGCCGTAATGTGGGTATGTGACTGACCAGTCAGTCAGGTTATCTTGCCGATGAACGCCCACCGGGAGTCGAAGGGGACAGGGGCCGGCCGCTCGGACGCGGCCCACCGAGAAGACCCGCAGGATTCGGTGCGCCGGGCTACGGCGGAGCGCGCGGCCGATCCCGATCCGGCGCACGCGGCCGAAACGGAGGAGCCCGGCCCCAATTCCGATCGGGCAGACCGGGCCGAAGCCCCGGAGCTCGGCGCCAACTCCGATCCGGCATACGAGGCCGAAGCGCCGGCGCGCGGGGACCCCAGCGCCGAGCCCTCGCAAAAGCGCCGCATCGCTCATTCCGAGGCTTCGCGCGCGGTCGCGCCACGGCCGCTTGTCTCGCGGTCGGATTCTCCGGCGTCCGGCGCGGCGTCACCGTCCGCTCCCGATGGTCCGCCGCGGCGCAAGCGCGCAGAGAAAAGCCAGGCGCGCCGCGAAGCGATCCTCGCCGCCGCGCTCGACGAATTCACCGAGCGCGGCTTCGCCTTGACCCGCATTGACGACGTCGCTCGCCGCGCCGGGGTCGGAAAGGGCACGATCTATCTGCATTTCAAAGATAAGGAAGCGCTGTTCCAGCAGCTCGTGATCACCATGCTGGGACCCGTCGTGGCGCAACTTGCGAGGCTGCCCGACGTAGATGAGCCGGTCCGCTCGGTGCTGGAGCGCGTGTTCGCGCTATTCGCAACCGAGGTTTACGGCACGAAGCGGCCGGAGGTGCTGCGGCTGGTGCTGGCGGAAGGTCCGCGGTTTCCGCATCTGGCGGAGTTCTACTATCGCCACGTGGTGGAGCCCGCGACGACCATGCTGCGAAGGCTGCTTGATCGGGCCTGCGCCCGCGGGGAGATTCGCCAGGAGCGCCTCTCCCAGTTCCCGCAGCTCGTGGTGGCGCCTGCCCTCGTCGCGATCATCTGGAGGGGCCTGTTCGACCGCTTTGAGCCGCTCGACATGGCCGGTCTCATGCGCGCGCATCTCGATCTCCTGTTCGCGCCCGGAGACGGGCCATGAAAGCGTGGCGCGCGGTCCTCGCGGTCGCGGCCGCATTCGCGCTGTTCGCCTGCGCCGAGGCGCCCAAGACCTATCAGGGCTGGGTCGAGGCCAACCTGATTTTCGTCGCACCGGACGAAACGGGGCGCGTCGAGACGCTCTCCGTCCGCGAGGGCGAGCGGGTCGAGAAGGGAGCGCCCCTGTTCACCGTCGACGAAGATCTCCAGCGCGCCGACCTCAGGATGAACGAGGCGCTGGTCGAAAACGCGCAGCAGGCCTTCGATCGGGCGAGGCTCCTCCTGAGGAGCCAGACCGGCACGCAGAGGGCCTATGACGACGCCGAGGCGGCGCTGCGCACCGCGCAGGCGCGCCTCAACACCGCGCAGACGCGGCTCTTGCGGCGCAAGCTGGTGAGCCCCGTGACCGGCGTCGTGCAACAGGTCTATTTCCGCCCGGGCGAAATGGCGCCGGCGGGGCGGCCGGTGCTCGCGATCCTTCCGCCTGGCAACCTGAAACTCCGTTTCTTCGTGCCGGAAGCGGTGCTGCCGCAGATCGCCTATGGCGACCCCGTCACGGTGCATTGCGACGGCTGCGCGGGCGATATCACGGCGCGGGTGAGCTTCATTTCGCGCACCGCCGAGTTCACGCCGCCGGTGATCTACAGCCTGCAGGAGCGCTCGAAGCTCGTTTTCCTGATCGAGGCGCTGCCGGACAGTCCGGAAAAGCTGCGCGTCGGCCAGCCGATCGACGTCGCTCTCGGAGGGAACGCGAATGCTCCGGTCCAGGCGGCGCAGAAGGAGGCCGAGCCGGTTCACGGGCGCACGGGCAAGGAGGGGGACACAGGGGTGGGTTCGTGGCTTCGCAACTGGGCGCTCTCCCTCCTGGGAGCGGACAACAAAGCGCCGGGAAGCCGGGAATAAGCGCCGATGCCCATGCTCACGAGCGACATCGCGATCGACGTTGAAGGGCTGACCAAGTCCTTCGACGGCAAGCAGGTGGTGCGCAATCTCACCATGCAGGTGAGGCGGGGCTCGATCTACGGCTTCCTCGGCCCCAACGGCTCCGGCAAGACCACGACCATCCGCATGTTTTGCGGGCTGCTCACGCCCGACTCCGGGCGCGGCACCTGCCTCGGCTACGACATTCGCGTCGAGGCCGACAAGATCAAGCGCCATGTCGGCTACATGACGCAGCACTTCAGCCTCTACCAGGACCTCTCGGTGCGGGAGAACCTGGAATTCATCGCCCGTATCTACGGCATCCCGCATCTGCGGCGCGCGGCGCGGGCGGCCATCGATCGCCTCGGCCTGCAGGGGCGCGAAGAGCAGATCGCAAGCGAATTGTCGGGCGGATGGAAGCAGCGCCTTGCCCTCGGCGCCTGCACGCTTCCCGACCCGCAGCTTCTCCTGCTCGACGAGCCGACCGCCGGCGTCGATCCGAAGGCGCGGCGCGAGTTCTGGAACGAGATCCACGCGCTCGCGGCGCAAGGCCTGACCGTGCTGGTCTCAACCCATTACATGGACGAGGCCGAACGCTGCCACGAGATCGCGTACATCGCCTATGGCGAATTGCTGGCGCACGGGACGGTCAAGGAGGTGGTCGCGAATTCCCACCTCACCACCTACACGGTGACCGGCCACGAGCTCAACCGGCTCGCGGCCGAACTCGGCGAGCGCGACGGCGTCACCATGGTGGCGCCGTTCGGGGCGAGCCTGCACGTGTCCGGACGCAAGGCCGAAGCGCTCGAGGCCGCGATCGCGCCCTATCGCGCCGACCCCGCGCTCGACTGGCAGCGCGCCGAGCCCTCGCTCGAAGATGTATTCATCGACCTGATGGGCGGGCCGTCGACGAGGCCGTCATGAGCGCGATATCGGCCGCCCGCGGGTTCTTCCGGCGGGTCAGCGCCATGCTGATCAAGGAATTCCTGCAGCTACGGCGCGACCGCGTCTCGCTCGCCACGATGATCACCATTCCGCTGATGCAGCTTCTCTTGTTCGGCTACGCAATCAACACCCAGCCGCGCAATCTGCCGACCGCAGTGCTGCTGCAGGAATCGAGCGATGTCGGGCGCACCATCATCCGCGCGCTCGAGAACACCCGCTATTTCAAGATCACCCATCTGGTGCGCGACGAAGAGCAGTTCGACCGCCTGCTGCAGTCGGGCGCGGTGCTGTTCGGCGTCGAGGTGCCGGCCAATTTTGAGCGCGCGCTCCGGCGGGGCGACCGGCCGGCGCTGCTCGTCGCTGCGGATGCGAGCGACCCGGTCGCGGCGGGCTCGGCGCTCGCCGCGCTCGGGCCGCTGGTGCAGACGGCGCTGCAGAACGATCGTTCGATCCCCGACAGCGTTCCGCCGCCCTTCGAGATCCGCACGCATGCCCGCTACAACCCCGCCGCGGTGAGCCAGCTCAACATCGTGCCGGGCCTGCTCGGGACGATCCTGACGCTCACCATGCTGATCTTCACCGCGCTCGCCGTGACGCGCGAGACCGAGCGCGGCACGATGGAAGCCCTGCTCGCGATGCCGATCAATCCGGTCGAGATCATGCTGGGCAAGATCGCCCCTTATGTGGTGATCGGCTTTCTCCAGGCGATGATGATCGTCGCCGCTGGCCATTTCCTGTTCGAGGTGCCGATCGTCGGCGATATGGCGCTGCTCGCAATGCTGACCACGCTGTTCATCGCCGCCAATCTGTCGATCGGCTACACCTTCTCGACGCTCGCGCAGAACCAGCTGCAGGCCGTGCAGATGGCCATGATGTTTTTCCTCCCGAACCTTCTCTTGTCCGGGTTTCTCTTTCCCTTCGCCGGCATGCCGCAATGGGCGCAGTGGATCGGCGAGGGGCTGCCGCTCACCCATTATATGCGCATCGTGCGCTCGATCATGCTGAAGGGCTCAGGCCTTACCGACTTGCGCTACGACAGCCTGGCGCTGGTCGCCTTGATGCTGGTCGCGATGACGGTGGCGGTCACGCGGTTCCGCCGGACGCTGGATTGAGTTTTGGTCCACCTGCCTTGAAGACTGGGTGGCCATATTGCTGCGATCAGTTCAGCAGGCTATCCGGAACGTCGATGCTTTCGGGTTTCTGGTAGGTCGGAACCGGCAGCGGCGGCTTGCGCGGCGCCTCCTGAAAGGGCGGATTGCCGGGGAGCCCGACCCAGACCTTCCAGCCGGAGCCCTGGGCATATTCGCGATAGTCGCGGTAATTGGAATGGCTTGGCTGCCAGTTCGAATCGTCGCCGCCTATACGGACATAAAGATCGCCATTTCGCCCGACGACGCGCGCAGCATAGACGCCTTGCGCCTGGGCATTGCTCTGCAGGTAGATCGTGCTCCCGGCATGCACGCCGGCGACCTTCCGTGCGTTGATCAATGCGCGCACCTTGTTGCGCAGGTCGTCGCCCCAGTCGAAGTAGTGCTTCCAGAACACGGTCGGCACGCCGGGATGGGTGAGGATTTGCGCATAGCCCTGCTCGACCTGCCAGCCATTCGCCAGGCTGTCGGGCTCTTTCTCTACCGAGCCGTCCTCATGCGTGCGAAAACCGGTGTCATGGTTTTCGACGAAAGTGACGGCGCGGTTTTTCCAGGCCTGTCCGTCGGTGTTGTCGCCCACGAGTCCGATCCCGAGCCCGTAGCCATAGAGGGCGCGATAGTTCGACGCCTTTATCTGGTCCTTGAGCCCGAACTGGGTGAAGAAATCGAACACGCTGCTCGCCGTGTCGAGACGGCCGGGCGTCGTGGCGCTGTGCCAAACCCAGCCCCGCTGTTCAGCCTGCTTGTCCCAATCATATTCGCCGACCGAGAAGGTCGGCTGGGTGGCGCGATTGTAAACCGCGAGCCAGCGGGCGTGAAAGCCGTGCACCACGTCATAGCGCCAGCCGCGATAGCCGAAACTCTTGAGCTGCAGGAGATGGCGGATCAGGTCGCGGCGTACGCGCTCGCTGGTGTGATCGATATCGCGGAACGACCCGTAAGCATAGGTCGTCCCGCCGTGCGGCGCGTAGGGCAGCGGCTGTTCCTCCGGCGCGCCGCGCTCCGCCGACGTGTTGAACAACGGGGAATTCTTGTTCGTGAAGGCGTCGTCATCGCGCGTGATCGCCCAGGTGCCCCAGTCCGGATTCTTGAAGTCGGCCCAACTGGTCAAACCGTCGCGGTGGTTGATGACGATGTCGGCGATCGGCTCGACACCATTGGCGAGCAGCGCTTCGAGCATCGCGCGATGGGCGCCGGCATCGCCGTAGCTGTTGGCAAGGTTGAAGTATTCCTTGGGATTGTAGCCGGCGCTGTACTGGCCGGCGAACGAGGGCGGCGGCAGCCAGATGAGATCGAAGCGGGCCTCCCGGATGGTTGGGGCCTGCTCCCCGACGATCCGGTACCAGGTCTTGTCTCCGTAGCTGGAAAATGTCTCCGGGTGTCCGTGGCGGTAGGACTCCCAATAGAAGCCCTGCAGCATCACCCGATCGTCCTCGAAACCGGCCTGCGCGCGCCGGCGCGGGCATTGAGCCGAGCGCCACAAGCAGGACAAGCGCGAGTATGCGAGCAGCTTTGAGCATCACACCCTCCCAGATTCGCCACGCGAGGCGCACAAAAGCGACGCCCGTCATTTCGCGCCGGCCCAAGATTAGGAGCGCGCCGATCTTAGTGCAACCTTAAGTTCGCGAGGTTCAAATCATGGCGACATCGCACCGCCGAGGCCGCGCGCGCATGGGCGCGGTTGCTGCGGGCGCAGGGCTTTGCGTTCCTGCTCCCCGATCGCCATTTGTGCTAGGACCTACTTTCGCCCTGACTATCGAGCCGATGACCGCCTTGCTCAATACCGAAACGCCGCCCGCGTCCGGCACCGCCCTCCTGGAGAAGACGCCGCTCGAGCGCTACGTCGCGCCGGTCAAGCCGTCCTTGATCGGGCTGTCGCGGGCCGAGCTCGGCGAGGCGCTGGCCGGCATCGGCGTGCTGCCGGCGCAAAGGCGCATGCGCGTGCAGCAGCTCTGGCACTGGCTCTATGTGCGCGGCGCGCAAGGCTTCGACGCGATGACCAGCATGTCGAAGGAGCTGCGCGCCGAACTTGGCCGGCACTTCACCCTGGCGCGGCCGGAGGTCGTGGCCGAGCAGGTGTCGTCCGACGGTACGCGCAAATGGCTGCTGCGCCTCCCCGGCGAATCGGGTGAGCGGCCGCACGAGGTCGAATGCGTCTACATCCCGGAAACCGACCGCGGGACCCTGTGCGTTTCGAGCCAGGTCGGCTGCACGCTCAACTGCTCGTTCTGCCACACCGGGACGCAGCGGCTGGTGCGTAATCTGACGGCGGGCGAGATCGTCGGCCAGGTGATGATCGCGCGCGACCGGCTGGGCGACTGGCCACGCAAGTCGGGCCTGCCTGACTTGCGCACGTCAAGTCCAAAGTCGGACCTGCCCGACTTGCGCACTTCAAGTTCCAACTCGGGCAAGCCCGAGTTGGAGCGCACGGCCGAGCCCGCCGCGGGCGCCCGCGTTCCCACCGAAGGCAGCCGCCTCGTCAGCAATGTCGTGATGATGGGCATGGGCGAGCCGCTCTACAATTTCGAGGCGGTGCGCGACGCGCTCCTGATCGTCGCCGATAACGAGGGGCTGGCGCTGTCCAAGCGCCGCATCACGCTCTCGACCTCGGGCGTCGTGCCGCTCATCCCGCGCGTCGGCGCCGAGATCGGCTGCATGCTCGCGGTTTCGCTGCATGCGGTGACCGACGCGGTGCGCAACGAGCTCGTGCCGCTCAACCGCAAATACCCGATTGCCGCGCTGATGGAGGCCTGCCGCAACTATCCCGGCCTCACCAACGCCAAGCGCATCACCTTCGAATATGTGATGCTCAAGGGGGTGAATGATCAGCTCGCCGACGCGCGGGCGCTGATCAAGCTGATCAAGGGCATTCCGGCGAAGATCAATCTGATCCCGTTCAATCCGTGGCCCGGCGCCCGCTATGAATGCTCCGACTGGGACCAGATCGAGCGGTTCTCCGAATATGTGTTCAAGGCAGGCTATTCCTCGCCGGTGCGCACGCCGCGCGGGCGCGACATTCTGGCCGCCTGCGGCCAGCTCAAGAGCGCGACGGAAAAACTCTCCGCGCGCGAGCGCCTCGCGCTGCGCGCCATGGCGATGACGGAGTGAGCGTCGCGGGCTTCAGGCCTTGCTATTCTTGGCCGCGTGATACTCGCGGCGGATGTGATCGAGGTCGACCGTCGGCGCGGGCGCTTTCATGCCCATGTCCTGCATGGTGGCGCAGATGATCTGCGAGACCGCGAGGTTGCGGAACCACTTGTGGTTCGACGGGACCACGTACCACGGGGCGCGCTCGGTCGAGCATTCGGCCAGCATGTCTTCGTATGCCGCCATGTAGTCGTCCCAGAGGGGCCGTTCCTGGTAGTCCGCATCGCTGATCTTCCATTGCCGCGAAGGGTCGTCGAGCCGCTGCTTGAAGCGCTCGAGCTGCTCGTCTTTCGAGATGTGGAGGAAGAACTTCACGATCGTCGTGTCGTTCTCGACCAGGAGCATCTCGAAGTCGTTGATCAATGCATATCGTCGCGCCCACACGTGCTTGGGCACGAGGTCGTGAACGCGAACGATGAGGACATCCTCGTAGTGGGAGCGATTGAAGACGGCGACCTGGCCGAGCGCAGGCGCATGCGCATGGATGCGCCAGAGAAAATCATGCGCGCGTTCCTCGTGCGAGGGCTGCTTGAAGCTGATGACCGCGCAGCCCAACGGGTTCATGCCTTCGATCACCTGGCGGCACACGCCGTCCTTGCCGGCCGCGTCCATGCCCTGCAGTACGATCAAGAGGGCGTGCTTTTGTTCCGCATATAACAGGATCTGCAGCGCGGACATCTGGCTCAGGTGCTGCGTGATGAGGGGCTGGGCGCTGTCGGCGTCGGTGTGCTTGCCCCGATCGTTCGGATCGATGTCCTTGAGCCTCACGCGCCGGCCCGGCTTGACGATGAAATGCTCGCGATGATCGGTGGACGCCATGCTGGTTGCGCTGCCTCGGCTCTGAAGGGGTTGGCCCGGCGTTGCCCCGAAACCGTTCGAAGCAACCGCCTGGCCCAGGAATCCCGCCTCGGCCGGAAGTCGCGGCGAGAAGAAATCGATCGACCGCGACTGCTCGCGATACGGCCAACGCCATCGGTCCGGGCGAGTCGTGCAAGTGTATCCCCGACGGGCGGGCGCGTGAAATCCCATACGACCGGCGTCGGCCCCGATTGGGCGGGTCGATTGGCCCGGATTCGGCGATTCGCGGCCGAATTGCTTGAGCGCGGCGGGTGCGGCGAATTGCCGTGGACTGTGGAGTTGGGAGGGCGCAGCGGGGGGTCGACGGGGTCGATGAGCCTCGGCAGCGGCTGGTCTGCGTGTCCGCCAGGCCCCGCGCGGCCTCGCGGCACGACCGTCGGCATGCTAGGAAGGGATCATGACAAGGGAATGTCGGCGATGAGCGTGTCCTTGAAGACGGTGGAAACCGGCGGCGACCTGGTCGGCGTGATGGCCGATATCGGCTGCAGGGCGCGGGCGGCCGCGCGCAAGCTTGCGCTCGCCTCCACCAGGGACAAGGACGCGGCGCTCGAGGCGATGGGGCAGGCCATTCGCGCGGCCACACCCGCAATTCTTGCGGCCAATGCCGAGGACATCGCCGAGGCGCGCAGCCGCGGGGCGACCGCCGCCTTCATCGATCGTTTGATGCTCGACGAGCAGCGCGTCGCCGCGATGGCCGAAGGCATCGACGTGGTTGCGGGTCTTGAGGACCCCGTCGGCGCCGTGATCGACGCCTGGGACCGGCCCAACGGGATGCGAATCGAGCGGGTGCGGGCGCCGCTCGGCGTGATCGGCGTGATTTACGAGAGCCGGCCGAACGTCACCGCCGACGCCGCCTCGCTTTGCCTGAAGGCTGGCAACGCCGTCATCCTGCGCGGGGGCTCGGACAGCTTCCGCTCGGCGCGGGCCATTCATGCGGCGCTTGTCGACGGCATCCGGTCCGCTGGGCTTCCGGAGGACGCGGTCCAGCTCGTTCCGACCCGCGACCGCGCCGCGGTCGGGCTGATGCTGCAGGGGCTCGCGGGCGCGATCGACGTGATCGTCCCGCGCGGAGGGAAGGATCTCGTCGCCCGCGTGCAAGCCGAGGCGCGTGTGCCGGTGTTCGCCCATCTCGACGGCAATTGCCACGTCTATGTCGACAAGGGCGCGGAGCCCGGAATGGCCAGGTCGATCGTTCTCAACGCCAAGATGCGGCGCACGGGGATTTGCGGCGCCGCCGAGTCGCTGCTGATCGACCGCGCGATCGCGCCGCAACTGCTTGCGCCGCTGGTCGGCATGCTGATCGATGCGGGCTGCGAGGTGCGCGGCGATGCGGACACGCAGGCCGCCGATCCGCGCGTCCGGCCGGCGACCGAGCAGGATTGGGCGACCGAATATCTCGACGCGATCATCGCTACCAAGGTGGTCGACGGGGTCGACGAGGCGATCGCCCATATCGCGCGCTACGGCTCGCACCACACCGATGCGATCGTGACGGCCGATCATGTCGCGGCGGAAAAATTCCTGCGCGAGGTCGACTCGGCCATCGTCCTGCACAATGCCTCGACCCAGTTCGCCGACGGGGGCGAATTCGGATTCGGCGCGGAAATCGGCATCGCCACCGGGCGGCTGCATGCGCGCGGCCCGGTCGGCGTCGAGCAGTTGACCACGTTCAAGTACCGCGTGCGGGGATCGGGGCAGATTCGTCGCTAGCAGCGGGCTGGCTCGCGTCTTGCCAAGGTAGCCGCGCGCCGAGAGGTTCAGAACTTAATGTCAAGCGCGTACGAGCCTCGCCGGCCTGTCCCGGCACGGGACAGCGCGGGGCTTTCGGCCCGCGACTGCCGGATCCCCGCGCATGTGCCGGGGATGCGGGTCGGCCTGTTCGGCGGCACGTTCGATCCACCGCACGAAGCGCATCTCGGCGCCTGCCTGCTGGCGATGCGCCGATTGCATCTCGACCGGGTGTGGTGGCTCGTCACCCCCGGCAATCCGCTCAAATCGACGGCCCACCTTGCGCCGCTGGCGCAGCGAATCGCCTCCGCGCGGGCGCTCGCGCGTCATCCCCGCATCGAAGTGACCGGGCTCGAGGCGGCGATCGGGGTGCGCTACTCCTACGACATCATCCGCTACCTGGTGACGCGGTGCCCCGGCGTGCATTTCGTATGGATCATGGGGGCCGACAATCTGCGCAGCTTCCACCGCTGGAATAACTGGCGCGGCATAGCGTCCCTCGTGCCGATCGCGGTGGTCGACCGGCTGGGGCCGAGCCTTTACGCGAGCGCCAGCGCCGCGGGTCAGGCGCTGGGCTTTGCCCGCGTTCCCGAAACGAGCGCCCCGACGCTGCTCTCCCGCCGCCCGCCCGCCTGGGCGTTCCTGCACGGCCTGAAATCGCCGCTCTCGTCGACCGCTTTGCGGGCGATGCGGCAGTCACAAGGGGATCATCGAACCGCGGCACACTCGACTCTTCGGTCGAACAGCGCCGAGAGCGATGGTCGCGTCGCCAAGCGGGCGGTCGATGGCTCGGCGCCGGGCGCGGGCGTCGTTCCGGCTGGACCGGACGGAGGAGCTGCGCAGGGACCGCACGAGGACGCGGGACCGCACGAGGGTGCGATCGAGACACCCGCGCCGGTCCGCGAGCGCGAGGCGGAAAGAAAGCTGCGTGGGGGAACGCGAGGAGGTTGAAACCATTATCCCGGGATGACTATCTTCTGCACAGTGGCGTCGTAGGAATCGCTATGTGGCCCGAGCGGCAGCCGGGCCCGGAGCCGAAAGGAAAGGACCCCTGACCACAACTGGATTCCCGCGGGCTGGCACATGCCGTACGCCCGACCCCGTCTCCCCAGTCCGTTCGGACGCTGAAGAGACGCTTCGCTTCGTCCTCGCGCGCCTTGATGACATGAAGGCCGAGGACACCCTCACTCTGGATCTTCGCCGCAAGTCCACCATCGCCGACTACATGGTCGTGACCTCCGGCCGATCGAATCGTCATGTCGGATCGGTCGCCGACCGGGTCGTGGAGGACCTCCACAAGGCCGGTCTTCCGGCGCGCGTCGAGGGCGCGCCGCATTGCGACTGGGTGCTCATCGATGCGGGCGATGTCATCGTGCATGTTTTCCGGCCCGAGGTCCGCGCCTTCTACAATCTGGAGAAGATGTGGGCAGGCCGCGAGGCGCCCGCGCGACGCGCGAGCTAGATTAGCGCGCAACATTTCAGTTGTGCGGGGCGGCGTGCGCCGGCCGTTGCAGTTTGCCCGCCGATCTCCCATTATCGCGCGCTCCTCGGCCGCGCGCCTTGCCGCGGCCGGTTTTGCGTCGTCTCGGCCAGGGAGAGTCCCCGTGATCAGCGTGCGGGCAGGGTGAGATGCGGCTTTGTCTCGCCGCCGTCGGTCGTCTCAAGAATGGGCCGGAGCGCGAGCTTTCGGCCCGCTATCTGGAACGCCTCCAAAAAGCAGGACGCGGGGTCGGCCTCAACGAGGTGGAGGTTGTCGAAATCAAGGATAGCCGCGCACAGGAGGTCGGCCGCCGCCTGGTGGAGGAGGCGATCGCGATCGCGAATGTGATTCCCGAGGGCACCGTCACGGTCGTGCTCGATTCGCGCGGCGAAAACCTCGACAGTGCGGCGATCGCCGGCGAGCTTCGCGCCTGGCGCGACTCGGGGCGCGCGGCCGCGGCCTTCGTGATCGGCGGTCCGGACGGGCTCGGCGACGAGTTCAAGAGCCGCGCCGACTTCAGCCTCTCGTTCGGAGCCGCGACCTGGCCGCACCAGTTCGTGCGAATCATGCTCCTGGAGCAGCTTTACCGGGCGGCCACGATCTTATCCGGGCATCCCTATCACCGCGCGTGAGCGTCCGAGGCGAGACGGGCAGGGGCGCAGGCTTATGCGAACGGGCCGGCCTTGCGCAGCCCGCACATCGCGCACAAATGAGCCGGCGACGTGAAGCTGCCCCAATCCGCCATTAAATACTGGGGATTAACCGCCGCGGAGAGCCGAACAGCTCGTTACGAATGACGCGCCACTCCTGTCCCATTCCCGTGCCGACAGCGCTTGTGCTGGCGTGCGCGGTGGCTTTTGCTGCCGCAAACGAGGCGCGTGCGCAGGCGGAGCGATCGGCCGCGCCGCCGAACGCGTCCTCGCTCGAGGCGATCAAGGAGCGCGACAAGGAGCTCGAATCGGTTCGTGCGGAGCAGAAGCGCGCCACCGAGACCGAAAAAAAGCTGCGGGGCGAGATCGACCGGCTCGGCGAGGACCGGCGCAAGCTCAACCAGACGATGATGGAGACCGCGGCGCGCATCCGCACCGCCGAGCAAGACATCACGTCGATCGAGAACCGCCTCGATCTCTTGGACAATAGCGAGCGCGGGATCAACGGCTCGCTCGAGGCTCGGCGCGAGGTGATCGCGCAGGTTCTCGCGGCGCTGCAGCGGATCGGCCGGCGTCCGCCGCCCGCTCTGCTGGTGCGGCCGGAGGATGTATTGCAGTCGGTCCGCACGGCGATTCTGCTGGGGGCTGTGCTCCCGGAGCTGCGCAGCGAGGCGGACGTGCTCGCCGGCGATCTCGCCGACCTCGTCCGGGTGCGCCGGGAGGCGGCTACCGAGCGGACCCGGCGGGCGGCCGATCTCGCCGGCCTCGCCGAACAAAGGACGCGGATGGGCCTCCTCATCGAAGAGCGCCAGCGGCGGCTCGCCGAGGTTGAAACGGAGCTTTCGGCTGCGCGGCGTCGCGCCATGCAGCTTGCGCTCCAGGTCGACAATCTCAAGGATTTGATCGCGCGGCTCGATGCCAATCTCGACCCTGCAACGCGCGCGGCCCGCACCGGCGAAGAGGTGCGCCAGCAGGCCGAGGCGCGCCCCAATCTCGCCTTGCTCAAGGATCCGGGCAGACTTGCCCCGGCGATCGCCTTCGCGTCCGCCAAGGGCATGCTGCCCTTGCCGGTGAATGGCGCCCGCACGCGCGAGTTCGGCGCAACCGACAGTCTCGGTGGCACGCACAAGGGCATGTCCATCAGCACGCGTGCCGGCGCCCAGGTCACCGCGCCTTGCGACGGTTGGGTGGTCTATGCGGGGCCGTACCGCTCCTATGGTCAACTCTTGATCCTCAATGCGGGCGGCGGTTATCATGTCCTCCTGGCGGGCATGGATCGAATCTCGGTCGACCTCGGTCAGTTTGTGCTGACCGGCGAGCCGTTGGGCGTGATGGGCACTGGCGGCGACGACACTTCGACCGGCTTTGGAACCAGCCCCAGTCAGCCGGTTCTATATATTGAGTTCCGGAAAGACGGCTTGCCCGTTGATCCGTCACCATGGTGGGCGACAAACAATAGCGAGAAGGTCCGCGGATGATGCGTAAGACTTCCTTGATGCTCCTCGGGGCCTTGGCTGGCGCCGCGGTCGCCGTGATCGCCATTCAGCCGCCGGCGATGCTGACGGGCGCGATCGCGAAAGCCGCGCCGTCCGACACTTATCGCCAGCTCAACCTGTTCGGCGACATATTCGAACGGGTGCGCTCGCACTATGTCGAGAAGCCGGAAGACGCCAAGCTGGTCGAAGCGGCGATCAACGGCATGCTCAACGGGCTCGACCCGCATTCGAGCTACATGGACCCGAAGAGCTTCCGCGACATGCAGGTGCAGACGCGCGGCGAGTTCGGCGGCCTCGGCATCGAGGTCACGATGGAGGATGGGCTCGTCAAGGTCGTGGCGCCGATCGACGATACGCCCGCCGCCAAGGCCGGCATCCGCGCCAATGACGTGATCACGCATCTCGACGACGAAGCCGTGCAGGGCATGACCCTCAACCAGGCGGTCGAAAAGATGCGCGGCCCGGTCAACACCAAGATCAGACTGAAGGTGATGCGCAAGGGCGCCGAAAAGCCGATCGAAGTCTCGATCACCCGCGACATCATCCGCGTGCGCTCGGTGCGCCATCGCATGGAAGGTCCGGATGTCGGCTATATCCGCATCACTCAGTTTAACGAACAGACGACGGAGGGCCTGAAGAAGGCGCTGAGCGAACTCGCCGCGCAGATTCCGCCGGACAAGCTGCGCGGCTACATCATCGATCTGCGCAACAATCCAGGGGGGCTGCTCGATCAGGCGATCTCGGTGTCCGACACGTTCCTCGACCGCGGCGAGATCGTCTCGACCCGCGGCCGCGACCCGGATGAGACGCAGCGCTTCAACGCGCGGCCGGGCGATCTGACGAAGGGCAAGCCGGTCATCGTGTTGATCAATGGCGGCTCGGCCTCGGCGTCCGAAATCGTCGCCGGCGCGCTGCAGGACCACAAGCGCGCGACCGTGGTCGGCACGCGCTCGTTCGGCAAAGGCTCGGTGCAGACGATCATCCCGCTCGGCGCCGGCAATGGAGCGCTGCGGCTCACCACCGCGCGCTACTACACACCGGCTGGCCGCTCCATCCAGGCGAAGGGGATCGTGCCCGACATCGAGAGCCTGCAGGAGGTGCCGGAGGAAGTGAAGGCGCGCGCCGAGATGCGGGGCGAATCGTCGCTGCGCGGGCATCTCAAGGCCGACGGCGAGGAGCAGGGCGGATCGCAGTCCTACGTTCCGCCGGAAGCCAAGGACGACAAGGCGCTCAACTTCGCGCTCGACCTGATGCGGGGCATCCAGGCGAACCCCGCGTTCCCGCCCAACGCCGCGAAGGCCGCTAATCTGCCGCACTGACCGCGTCGTCAGATTTTTCTGAGCCTCCTCATGCCCGGCCTTGCGCCGGGCATGACCGTTTTACGACCCCTTCCGTGACGCGGGCCGGACGGCCACGCGTAACCGCTCCCGGCCGGGGAGAGGTGCAGGCAAGCTCGCCCCATGACCCGGTTGAATTGCGGTCAGCGATAGCCCCAGTGGCAGCGGATCTGCGGCGTCACCACGGTCCCGGCGACACGATGCTCGATCGCGTACCAGTCGACGCACTCGCGGACCAGCCGGCGCGTCGGGGTGACCACGATCCGAGCCGGCGCGCGGATAGGGCGTCCATACTCGTCGACGCGCGACTGGGCGCCGGCGAGGTTCGTTCCCGCGCCCGGCAATCCGACGAGTCCGACCGCGAGCGCGACGGCGCACCCCCAATTCGAAAGCCCCATCGCTTTCCCTCCTGCCGATCGCGATACGGTCGCCTATCGGGGACGTTGCGTCAATCCAAAGCACGTCGTGCCTCGGTGCGGACCATGGACCGAGGCCTTTGCGGCAAGCCGCTTGGCCGCGGCGCGCGGCTCCCGTACAACACCGCCATGTCGAACGTGCCTCCCGCCGATCCGCTTGCCTGGCGACCGCTCAAAGCTCCCTCATTGGAGGAGATGGAGGTGGTGGCCGCCGAGATTTTCCGGCGGCTGCCGACGAGCTTCCGCGCGAAGTGCGAGGGCCTGGTCATCCAGGTCGACGATTTTCCGACCGACGAGGTGCTGGATCTGTTGGGGATCGAGAGCGAGTTCGACCTGCTCGGCTTTTTCCAGGGCGTCGGCCTGCCGTTTCGCTCCGAGAGCGCCGCGATTCAGATGCCGAACATGATCTGGCTCTATCGTCGGCCGATCCTCGACTATTGGGCCGAGCACGACGAGACGCTCGGCGCCATCATCGCGCATGTGCTGGTGCATGAAATCGGGCACCATTTCGGCCTCTCCGACGAGGACATGGAGGCGATCGAAGGCCAAACGGATCAGGACGACAAAGACTGAGCGGGGGAATGGCGAGCGAAGAGGCCAGGCGGTTCTTTGCGGCGATGCGCGCGATGCGCGCCCAGCCGCAGGACGACAATCCTACCGTCGAGCAGCGACGGCAGGGCGACGAGCACGCCGAGGATCTGTCGAGCGAACCCTTAGGCGAATCGCGGTGAACGAATGGGCGTTGCGCCGCGCCGGCGAGTCCTCGCGGACGGTGCAGGTGACTGCCGGCGTTTCGCTCGCGCTCTGGCTCTCGACCGCCGCGCTCGGCCGCGCCATTGCCTATGTGTGAGCGAGCCCGGATCGCCGGGCGATCCCGCGCAGGAACGTTCCCGGCTTGACCCGTGCTGCTGAAGCGTTATGACCCGCGGTGTTGATGGAAGCTCGCAAAGGCCCGCCGAATGGAAAAATTCACGGTTCTGGAAGGCATCGCCGCGCCGCTGCGGATGATCAATGTCGACACCGACATGATCATCCCCAAGCAGTATCTGAAGACGATCAAGCGCACCGGCCTCGCCGGGGGCCTGTTCGCCGAAAAGCGCTATCGCGACGACGGCAGTGAGCATCCCGATTTCGTGCTCAACAAGCCGGCCTATCGCAAGGCGAAAATCCTGGTCGCCGGCGACAATTTCGGCTGCGGCTCCTCGCGCGAGCATGCCCCCTGGGCGCTGCTCGGCCACGGCATCCGCGCCGTGATCTCGACCTCGTTCGGCGACATATTCTACAACAACTGCTTCAAGAACGGCATTCTACCCATCAAGGTCTCGCCGGAAGACCTGGAAAAGCTGTTCGACGACGCCGAGCGCGGCGCGAACGCGACGCTGACCATCGATCTCGAGAAACAGGAGATCCGCGAGCCGGACGGCGGCGTGATCCGTTTCGAGGTCGATCCGCACCGCAAGCACTGCCTCTTGCACGGGCTCGACGATATCGGGCTGACGCTGGAGAAGAAGCCGAAGATCGCTGCGTTCGAAGAGAAGGCGCGGTCGGCGCGGCCATGGGTGTGACCCAAATCTTCTCCCTCCCCTTGTGGGGAGGGGAAGTCGAGTGACGGAAAGCCTCACTGGCCGGCGATGGCGTCGGCGATGGCCACGGTGCGGCGCGCCATCTCGGCATGCAGCCGCTCGACCATGCGGCCTTCGATCTGCACCACGCCCTTGTTCTGATTCTCCGGCATGTCGAACGTCTCGATCATCTTGCGCGCCAGCGCGACCTCGTCGGAGCGCGGCGAGAAGGCCTGGTTGCACGGCTCGATCTGGTTGGGATGGATCAGCGTCTTGCCTTCGAAGCCTAAGTCGCGCCCCTCCGCGCATTCGCGCACGAAGCCGTCTATGTCGCTCATATTGTTGTAGACCCCGTCGATGATGTCGATCCCATAGGTGTGCGCGGACAATACGCAGTTCGCGAGCCACCCGATCATCGGCGCGCGGCCGGGCACGAGATGCACGCGGGTTTCCTTGGCGAGATCATTGGTGCCCATGATGAAGCAGGACAGCCGCGTATCGGGCTCGTGTGCGG
>DASUPI010000010.1:0-15428 GCA_036281135.1 Rhodoplanes sp.
AGGTCAGAATATCACGATAGCCGCGGGAGCGCTCGGACGCTCCCTGCGGGACGAAGATCGCCTGCGACACCCGGTCGACCTCCGCGCTGATGCGTTCGAGAATATCGGCCGAGCGGTCGATGATCGCGTCGAGCAATTCCATCAGCACGGATTCGCCGCTGAGCACGGGCGAACAGACGCGCGCGAGCTTGTTGGCGACGATGGTGAACGGCCGGGGCTCGTCGTAGCGCACGGTGATGAGGCGACGGCCGGCGAGAATGAAGGTGATCGCGGTCGTCGTCGGGTTTTCGCTCTCCGAACGGCACATGAGCGTCGCCGTCATGTAGCGGGCGCCGTCCTCCACATAGAGCCGGCTGGTCGGCTCGATCTCCTGCATCTCCTCGCGGGTCGGGACGGCAAGACCGAGGTTGCGCTCGACCAGTTTGCTTTCCGCCGGGGTCGGCGACAAGAGATCAAGCCAAACCGCACCCTCCGGGATGTCGGCGTCAGGCGTGATGATCGAGCGCTCGAGCGATGCGCCACGCGGAATGTTGACCGACAGCATGGAGAATGGCTCCGGCCCCGCCCGCACGCGCGGGCTGGGCTTTTGCCAGCAATCGCCCAAGTTGGCGTCCGCATCAAGAACAAAGCCGGCGGCGACGACGTTCACTGCGCGTCGCCGCGCACGAACATGCCCGCTATATCGCTATATGGAGCAAGCTCGGGAGGGATGTGCGCAGCGGACCTGCTTCAGCCCAAGCAGGTCCGGCGCTCAGCGACTTACGGGAGGCGATCGGTCCCCGCCGGATCGTGCGTATGACCGGCGGAGCGTTCATCATCGGTCCCCGCCATGTGCTGACAGCGCACGGCGGCGGCGACGGCCGCGATCCCGATTTCACGGTAGCCAGCCCCCGGGAAATAGTCCTTGGAGCTACCGTTCGCGGCCTTGGAAGAATTGGACTTGTTCATCTATCGCTCCACTTGTTTCCGCCCCAGGAACATCTTCGTTTGTGTCCGGCTAGGCTTCGAGCCCTCTTGCAGGTCCACCTCGGCGGAATTGAGTAGGAATAGGTCCGAGAACAGGGCATTGCTCGGTCCCGCCATGGCGGCCAATAAACGCGCGGCGTCGTGAACGTGCCGTTAAAAGGTGCGAGCGTTTAGATAATACTCTTTGCGCTAAGACGTGGACAGGCCATGGGCGGCAGCCGTCGTATTTTGGCCAAACTCCCCGCGATTGCGACAATTATGCAACACCGCGTGCCCTTCGCGTTTCAAATGGCGTGCGACGCCTGGAAGCATGACATTCTTTTCGATACACCTAATGCGAGGTAACGCATGCGTCGTTGCAATAAGAAGGTTGGGGGGCCAGTGATGACTCCGAGGGCGGTGATCCTTATTGTCCTTGCTTTGTCTGTCGGCGGCTGCGTGACCGCGACGCCGGAACCGGCGTCAGAGGCCAATCTGAAGCCGCGCGACCGCGAATATCTCGCCAACGCCCCCTACGCCAAAGTCGTGGTCCCGCAAGCCTATCGGCGGCACCTGGTCGATTATCATCGGCGGGAGGCGCCAGGCACGATCCTCGTCGATACCGACGCGCGCCACCTCTATCTCGTGCTGCCGAATCAAAAGGCGATTCGCTATGGCGTCGCGGTGGGCGAGGAAGCGCTTGCCTTCTCGGGCGTGGCGAAAATCGGCCATATGGCCGAGTGGCCGGGCTGGACTCCCACCGAAAACATCAAGCGCCGTTTCACAGATCTTCCGAATCACGTCGAGGGCGGTCCGTTGAACCCGCTCGGCGCGCGCGCCCTGTATCTCTATGCCAATGGCCGGGACACGCTGTTCCGGATTCACGGAACGAACCAGCCCGAATGGATCGGCAAAGCCATCTCCTCCGGCTGCATCCGCATGGTCAATGAGGACGTGATCGACCTCTACAACCGCACCAAGGTCGGAGCGCCCGTGGTGGTGCTGGCGCCCGGGTCCGGCGATGTCTTCTCGCGCCTCGCGCTCGGCAGCTGATCGTTTCGCGGTTCTCAGCCCGGCGTGCCGGTGTGGCCGGCCTCGGCGCGGCAATCCCCACGCAACCGACGCCAAGGACCGGCGCGTCCGCGCGCCCACCATAGTCCTGCCATGGCGTCGCGATAACGCCTCGCGGTCATTGTCTCGCGCCGCCGCTCCCGCGCTTGGCGCTGAATGAGTCGGCGCGGTGCGGAAGTTTTGCTATGCGCGCCGGACGCCCAGGCGTCAGCCCATCGCGGCAGAAGCGGAAAAACGAAAGCTCACCCGATGATCCTCGCCTCGAACAAGCGTTGCCACCTGCGGCGCTCCGTTCTATCCGTGACGGCGTGAGCGGGTCCGAGCTGCCGGGAACCTTTGAATGGCGCGACGTCGCATCGCCGAAGAGCCCGTCTCGCGCTTGGCCGCCTGGGCGCGCCGGGTGGGCCTGTTCTCGCTCGCCGTCGTGCTGCTCGCGGTCGTCATCGGGCGATCGGGACTGCTCGACATCATCCCGGCGCTGGTGACGTTCGCGGCGGGGCTTGGCCTCGCAATCGCTGCGATCCTGCTCGCCTTCGCCGCCTTCGTGGTGATCTGGCGGAGCGGCCTCGCTGGCTTCGGCCAGGCGGTCACCGGCCTGTTGATCGGCCTCGCGCTCTGCGCCTATCCCGCCTATCTCGTCGCAAAGGCGTACAACCTGCCGGTCGTCGCCGACGTCTCGACCGACCCGGTCGATCCGCCGCGTTTCGACGCGATCGCCCGGCTGCGCACGCGCCAGGCCAATCCCGTGACCTATGCCGGGCTCAATACGCCGGAGCAGCTGCGGAACCTCCATCCGGACATCGAGCCTCTGGTCCTCGCGCTCCCGCCGCAGAGCGCCTATGCGGCCGTGCTCGCCGCCCTCGCCAAGCGCAAGGACAATCCGATCGCTCCGCTCTGGCGGGTGATCGACGAGCGCTCGCCGATCCTCGGTCGCCGCGACGGGTATATCGAGGCGATCGCCTATACGCCGATCATGGGGTTCCGTGACGATGTGGCGATCCGCATCCGCGCGACGCGCGAAGGATCGCGCGTGGATGTCCGCTCCGCCTCCCGCTACGGCCGCTGGGATTTCGGCGTAAACGCCGCGCGGGTGCTCAGCCTGCTGGAGGACATCAACGACGCCTCGACCTCGATCAAGCCGGAGCGGCCCCCGCCGCCCAAAGCGCCGGCGCGCAAGGGCGATCAGCGCGCCAAGCGGTAGACGGAGGCGAGCGCCGGCGGTCCGTCAGTCGCGACAAGCCCGCGCGCGACGAAGTCTTCCAGATGCGCGAGCACCGACAAACCGGCGGCGCCCACGAGCCGCGGGTCGATTCCCACATAGATCGCGCTGACCAGCGTCGGGATGTCGGCCTCGCCGTCGCGGAGCTTTGCCAGGATCGCCGCCTCGCGGGCGTGACGATGCGCGATATATTGCCGAACGAAGGGGACGGCGTCGCGAATGGCGGCGCCATGGCCGGGCAGGTAGACCCGCTCGTCCCGCCGCAACAGCTTGTCGAGCGAGTCCATATAGTCGCTCATCGCGCCGTCCGGGGGTGCGATGACCGAGGTGTTCCATGCCATCACATGGTCGCCGGAGAACAACAGATCCGTTCCGCGCAGCGCAAGGGCCATGTGATTGGCGGTATGGCCGGGGGTTGCGACCGCCTCGATCGCGAAGCCATTGCCGTCGATCACCTCCCCGTCGGCAAGCGCATGGTCCGGCGTGAAATCGTGGTCGGCGCTCGCCTCGAGCCGCTTCGCCTCGCCGATATGGAGCGGGCGGGCGGCCCGGTGCGGCCCCTCCGCAAGCGTGATCGCCCCGGTCGCAGCCTTGACCCGGGCCGCCGAGGGCGAATGGTCGACATGGGTATGGGTGACGAACACATGCGTCACGGTTTCGTTGCGGACCGCGTCGAGCAGCGCCGCAACGTGCCGCGGATCGTCGGGGCCCGGATCGATGATGGCAACCTCGCCGCGGCCGACGATGTAGCTGACCGTGCCCTTGAAGGTGAACGGGCTCGGATTGTCGCACAGGACCCGGCGCACGCCCGGCGCGACCTCCTCGGCCCGGCCGGGGGCGAGATCGAAACTCCGGTCGAAGGCGATGTCGTCGGTCATGCGCGCCACGATTTGCGTTCGAGCGGGGCCTGCTGTTGTGCGGCGGTGCGAGCGGATTTCGCCAAAGTTGCACCTTACGCCCGATATCGCTACATGCCGCGAGAACAGGCATTGGGATTTGGCCCCATCCCGCCGCCGCCAATCGGGAACGCTTAGGATGCACGCGGAAACGCAAGCGATCGTCGAGGAAATCAAGCAGTCGGTCGGGCTGCTGAGGAGGCATCTTTGATGTCGACAAGGCCCGTCTCCGGCTCGCCGAGCTGAACAAGCTCACCGAGGACATCACGTTCTGGGACGACCCCCAGCGCGCCCAGCGCGTGATGCAGGAGCGCACCTCGATCGAGGACAGCCTCGGCGGGATCGGGCGTATCGAGCAGGAACTCGACGATCAGGTCACCATGATCGAGCTGGGCGAAGCCGAGAACGACCAGAGCGTGATCGCCGAAGCCGAGACCGCGCTGCGCAAGCTCAAGAGCGATGTCGACCGGCGTCAGCTCGAAGCTTTGCTCTCGGGCGAGGCGGATTCCAGCGACACCTATCTCGAAGTGCATGCGGGCGCCGGCGGCACCGAGAGCCAGGACTGGGCCAACATGCTCCTGCGCATGTACACCCGCTGGGCCGAGCAGCACGGCTTCAAGGTCGATTGGATCGAAGAGACCGAGGGCGAAGAGGCCGGCATCAAATCGGCGACCGTGCAGATCAAGGGCCGCAACGCCTATGGCTGGCTGAAGACCGAGAACGGGGTGCATCGCCTCGTGCGCATCTCGCCGTTCGATTCCAATGCGCGCCGTCACACCTCGTTTGCGAGCGTCAACGTCTACCCGGTGGTCGACGACCGCATCGTCGTGGACATCAAGGAGTCCGACGTGCGCACCGACACGATGCGGTCGGGCGGCGCCGGCGGCCAGCACGTCAACAAGACCGAGTCGGCGGTTCGGCTCACCCACATTCCGACCAATATCGCGGTGGTGTGCCAGAACGACCGCTCGCAGCACCGCAACCGCGCGCAGGCCTGGCAGATGCTGCGCGCCCGCCTCTACGAGCGCGAGCTGAAAATGCGCGAGGAGAAGGCCGCCGCCGACAACGCCGCCAAGACCGATATCGGCTGGGGCCACCAGATTCGCTCCTATGTGCTGCAGCCCTATCAGATGGTGAAGGACCTGCGCACCGGCGTCTCCACCTCCAATACCGGCGCGGTGCTCGACGGCGACCTCGACCAATTCATGGAATCCGCGCTCGCCCAGAGGGCTTTCGGCACCGGCCCGGCCAATGTCGAGGATGTGGACTGACCGCATGCGCCCTGAACGCCTCGGGAGCGGACGACAAGAGCGCGGCAAGCGCGAGGTCGAATGACTCAACGGAGCCTCGTAGGACATTCAACCAACCTGGTCGGCGTGCCGACCGATCTGCTCGCAAGCTGCGCCTATAATGACCATCCCGTTCCCCTGCACGTGTCGGGGGCGCGCGAGATGAACAAGAACCTGTTCGAAATGCTCGCCCAGGCGCCCGATTTGCCGGACGCCGGCATCGCGTTTTCCAGCTACATGATGGCGATGTTCGGCCGATCCCGAGCAGCAGGAGCCCGTGCGGGCGGGAACGCGGGCGCCGCGCCGCCATCGTTCGTCCTATCTGCGCCTGCTCAAGGGCTGGGGCTACGACAGCAACAGTCGCGAGGGCGCGGTTCTGAAGGGCTGGGTGGAGAGCCGCTTCGGCATTTTCCCGACCTTCCACAAGGAAATGCTCGCGCGCTCCGGGCCGGCCTGGGCGACCTATGTCGAAGAAAAAATGTCGAGCCGGTTCCACAACAATTCGATCTACGTACAGCTCGACCTCGTGTACGAATTCTGCCAATGGGCGCTCGATCGGTTCGCTGCGCCGGGCGAAACGCATCTCACGCTTCACCGCGGGGTCAATGCGTTCGACGAGCATCAGGTCGTCGCGCGGATCGACAGGCGCACGGCGATCGTCCGGCTCAACAGCCTCACCTCGTTCTCCAGTGACCGCGCCACCGCCGACTGCTTCGGCGACACGATCCTCACCGCGCGGGTGCCGCTGACCAAGGTGGCGTTTTTCAATACGCTGCTTGCCGTGCATCCGCTCAAGGGCGAGGGCGAATATCTGGTGATCGGCGGCGATTATCAGGTGACCGCCAGCTATATCTGATGCGACTGTCCGGGTGATTTGCTCGGCAGGACCACCATTCGTCGCGAGATCGGCATTGCTTTTGCTTCTCCGCTCGCGAGAGACGATGCCATGCATGCGACGGGCGCTCTGACCCTGCATGATCGCGCGCTCGGCGCCTTTCTCGGCTTCGCCATTGGCGACGCGCTCGGGGCGACCGTCGAGTTTATGACCAAGGGCGAGATCGCCGCGCGTTACGGCGTGCATGACCGGGTGATTGGCGGCGGCTGGCTCAAGCTCGCCCCGGGCAAGGTCACCGACGACACCGAGATGACGCTGGCGCTCGGCCGCTCGCTGATCCGCTGCCGCGGCCTCGATCTGCGCGATCTGTGCGAGGAATTCGCCGCATGGCTGAAGAAGGGGCCGATCGATGTC
Source organism: Rhodoplanes sp. (assembly GCA_036281135.1). Classification (GTDB taxonomy): domain Bacteria; phylum Pseudomonadota; class Alphaproteobacteria; order Rhizobiales; family Xanthobacteraceae; genus Rhodoplanes. The sequence continues at coordinate 6,670 of DASUPI010000010.1, forward strand.
GGCAATACCTGCCGGCGCGGCATCCGCCGCTATCTCACCGAGGGCAGCATGGCCGGCCCCTTTTTCGAGGGTGACGCCGGCAATGGTGCCGCCATGCGCATCCTGCCGCTTGCGCTCGCTTCGTTCGGCCACCCCGATACGGCCGCGCAATGGAGTGAAGCGCAATGTCACGTCACGCATCATCATCCGCTGTCGGACGCCGCCGCGCTCGCGCTCGTGCGGATGATGCATGTCCTGCTGGCGGGCGAGGACAAGATGGCGGCGCGCCGCCTGGCCGACGCGCTCGTCGAGGAGCATCGCGTATTTCGGTTCGACCCTTATCGCGGCTCAGCTCCGCGTTTGTGGTCGACACCATGCAGACGGTGCTGCATTTCTATTTCAGCACGGCGTCGTTTGCCGAATGCGTCGTCCGCACCGTGAACCAAGGGGGCGACGCCGACACGGCCGGCGCGCTCGCGGCCATGCTGGCGGGGGCGACCTATGGCGCATCGGCCATTCCGTCCGGCTGGCTCGGCCGGCTCGACCGCGCGGTGGCGCGGGAAATTCGCGAGCAAGCGCCAAAGCTGCTGGCGATCGCGGCAAGCCTCGGAGAGACCGAGCCGCGCCAGGCCTGACGTGTTCCTTCACTTCGCGGCTATTCGTCGGCGAGTTGCGCGCCGCGCAGCGACTTGACGCCTGCGCGGCGTTTCTTGGCCGTGAGCCGGCGCTCGCGCGAAGCCTTGGTCGGCCGGGTCGGACGGCGCGGAGTCGGACGGACCGCCGCCTGCCGGATCAGCGAGACCAAACGTTCGGTCGCATCTTCCCGATTCCGCTCCTGGGTCCGGAACCGCTGCGCGATGATGACGAGCACGCCGTCGCGCGTCAGCCGGCGACCGGCCAGGCGGACGAGGCGCGTTCGCACCTCGTCCGGCAAGTTAGGGGAGCGCCGCACGTCGAAACGCATCTGCACCGCGGTCGCGACCTTGTTGACGTTCTGCCCGCCGGGACCCGCCGCGCGAACGAACCGCTCGGAAAGCTCATCCTCCCCGATGGCGATCGTATCGGTGATGCGGATCTGTCGCGCCGTCGGCTCTGTCCTCGACCCGGAGCAATGCAATCCAACGCCTGCGCTGCAAGCCCCGTGGCGGGGCTTGCACGCTCCGCTCCTGCTCGGCCAGCGTTTTACTGCGCGCTGACCGCCGGGGTCTTGCCGGCCAGGCCTTGCGAGGGGCCGGCGATCGTCACCAGCAGGTCGCCCGACAGGAGCCGCTGCGCCACGCGCTTGGCGTCGTCGAGTGTCACCGCATCGATCAGGCCGTTGCGCCTGTTGATGTAGTCGATCCCCAAGTCGTCGAGTTGAATCTGCACGAGCTGGTTGGCGATCTTGGGAGACGTGTCGAAGGCGAGCGCATAGGAGCCCTTGAGGAACGACTTTGCCTTGGCGAGTTCGTCCGCGGTCGGCCCTTCCTTCGCCATCCGACGCACCTGGCTTTCGATCACCTCGGTGGTTTCCCGCGTGCGGTCGGCGCGCGTTCCCGTCGCGACGAAGAACACCGCCGCCTCCTTCAGCGGCATGAGCATCGAGTGGATCGAATAGGCGAGCCCGCGCGTTTCCCGCACCTCGCGATAAAGGCGCGACGAGAACATGCCGCCGCCCAGAATGTGATTCACGACGTAAGCGGCGATGTAATCGGGATCGCGGCGGGCGAATCCATTGCCGCCGAGCACCAGCGAGGATTGCGCAACCTCGACCTGCACCGGCACGCTGCGGCCGAGCGCCTGCGGCGCGCTTTGCGGCACGGGCGCGAGCTCGGCCTTCGCGGGCAGCGTCCCGAACACGGTGTCGAGCAGGCGGCCCGCGGTGGCCGCGTCGATATTGCCGACGATCGCGATCTTGAGCGTCTCGCGTGCGAAGACGCGGTCGACATAGGCCTTGAGGTCCGCCGTGGTGATCGCCTCCACGCTCTCGGTCGTGCCGGTGATCGCATGGCCATAGGGATGCCCGGCAAAGGCCGTCTCCCACCACTCGCGGCTGGCGAGATCGTCCGGCCGCACGCTTTCACGGCGCAGCTCCGCGAGAATGGCCGTGCGCATGCGCTCCACCGCGTCGGAATCGAAGCGGGGCGCGGTGAGCGCGCGTTGCAGAAGGCCGAATGCCTCGTCCCGATGCTCGGCGAGCGTACGGAGCGAACCGGTAATGGTGTCGCGGCCGGCGACGAATCTGAGCTCGATCGCCTTCGTCTCCAGCCGCTCGCCGAACGCGCGCGAATCGAGCTCGCCGGCGCCCTCGTCGAGCAGCGTCGTCAGCATGTGGGCGAGGCCGGGCTTGCCGGCAGGATCCTGGCTCGAGCCGCCGCGGAACGCGAACTCCATCGCGATAAGGGGCAGCGAGGGTTCTTGGACGAGCCAGGCCTCGATTCCGCCCGGACTGATGACGCGTTCGATCGTCGTCGCGAGCGCCGGCAGGGCAAGACCAGCCCACAGGCCGAAAACAAGCGCAGCGCGGCGCGCGCCGATCCAGACAAAACCGCTCAAGAACGTTTCTCCTCAGGCGCTGGCAGGGACTTCACGAGATAGCCGGTGGCGGAGCGCCGCTTGTCGAGCCAGGTCTTGGCCGCGTTCTGCACCTGCGCGGCGCTGATCGCCTTGATCCGATCAGGCCAGTTGAGCACATCCTGCACCGTCGAGCCGGTGCTGAGCGCGACCCCGAACCAGCGCGCCATGCTCGACTGATTGTCCTGCGCGTAAATGGCGTCAGCGATCATGCGCGTCTTGGCGCGCTCCAACTCCTCGGACGCAACCCCGTCGACGACGATCTCGGCGATCACCGCGTCGATCTCGTTCTCGAGATCGGGCAAATCGACACCGGGTTGCGGCATGGCGTACACGCCGAGCCGCGTCGAATCGAGCGCCGAGCCTTGATACGAGGCTCCGGCATTGGTCGAGAGGCGCTTGTCGACGACGAGGCGGCGATAAAGCCGGCTGTTCGAGCCGGCGCCGAGAAGCTGCGCCAGCACGTCGAGCGCTTCCGCTTCCTCGCGCTTGGCCGTCGTATAGGAGGGGACGAGATAGCTGCGATGCACGCTGGGCTGCGCGACGCGCGGATCGTCCATCATGACCTTGCGCACCGCGACGGGGATCGGCTCCCGCGGCCGTGCGCGCACTTCGGTGTCGGCGCTGCGCGGGATCGCGCCATAGGTCTTTTCGGCGAGCGCCTTGACCTCGTCGCGCGTCACGTCGCCGGCGATCACCACGATCGCGTTGTTGGGTCCGTAAAAGCGCCGGTAGAACGCAAGCGCGTCCTCGCGGTTGAGCCTTTCGATCTCCGGCCGCCAGCCGATCACCGGCCGTCCATAGGGATGATTGAGATAAAGCGCGGCCGAGACCTGTTCGCCGAGACGCGCCTCCGGGCTGTTGGCGACGCGCATATTGTACTCTTCCAGCACGACGTCGCGCTCGGGAAGCACATTTTCGTCGCTGAGCACCAGGCCGGTCATTCGGTCGGCCTCGAACGCCATCACGTCCCCGAGAGACTCGCGCGGCACGCGCTGGAAATATCCCGTGTAATCGGCGGTCGTGAACGCGTTCTCCTGTCCGCCAATGGTGGCGAGCATCTGCGAAAAGCGCCCCGCCGGGTTTTTCGTCGTGCCCTTGAACATGAGATGTTCGAGAAAATGGGCGATGCCCGATTTGCCCAGCGGCTCGTCGGCCGATCCGACCTTGTAGTAGATCATATGCGTCACCACCGGCGTGCGGTGATCGGGAAGGACGACCACCTGCAGGCCGTTCGCGAGCATGAACTCGCCCACCTTCGGGTCGTCCGCGCGGGCCGACGGGGCTGCGATCGGCAGCACCACCGCGGCGGCGAAGAAGACCAGGGCAGCGCATGAGATTGCCCGACGCATCATAACGACCTCGTTGACGTTTGCTCGCCAGCATTCTTTCGGAAAAGCGCTGTCGCCTCAAATGACAAAACGGTCACGTGCGACCGCCGTGTCCGAACTCCCGCAGCGACCATCCATCAGATGCAATACTTGGTAATGCAACTGATGGTGACGCAATGCAGGAGAATCTGCTCCGAGCGCGCAGGCCCAGAGCCTTTGCCGGCTTCGCGAAAGCGGCGACCGCGCAGACGGCCGATTGCCCTCAACGGTTCTCCGAGGTGCCGACGGCCTGATCGAGCGGATTGGCCGGCTTGGGCTTGGCGTCGGCTTTGCTGACCCCGTAAGGCTGACTGGACGCGGGCGTGCGGTAGCCGGGCGGCGGCTGGGTCAGGTCGGTCCGCTGCGGCTCACGGTCGAACGTGCTCGTTTCCGGCTTGGGCTCAAACCCGAACAGCGAACGGAAATTGCTGAATCCTTTGAAGCCAAGTTCCGACGGACGCACCTGGTTCATCGACTCTTCCGACGGCTTGGCCGCAGCCTGGGACGGGCCCGCGGCCCGCGGCACGCCTTTGTCGAGCTGGGCGGGGGTCAGCGGACGCGCCTCCTCCTCCCAGTCGATCGCCTTTCTCTTTCGCTTGGCGACCTCCTTCTTGCCGGCCACGTCCGGATCGACCGGCCAGGCAGGATTGCGCTCGGCAAGGGCAGGGTTTTCTGGAGGCGGCAGATTCGTGGTTGGCGGCACCACCAGAGGAGATCGTTCGCGGTAATCAATGCCGGCCTCGTCGCCCCGCTTCAGTCCCAAGCCGCTCATGATGCCGCGGAGCACCTTGACGTCGGGAAGCTCGTCGTCGTCGTCAGCAAGCGCCGGTCCGACGCCCGTGCCGCAGACCGCAAGCCCGGCAAAGAGGCAAGCCATGGCGACGCGTGCGATCCCTCGCCTCGGAGCTCTCTGCGACATGTGCTTATCCCCCCGGTCCAGGATCGACGCCGAGTTGCGGCGGATCGCATAGCCACTTTACTTTATAGCCGGGATCAGGGCGCTTTTGCGGCGTTTTCTCCGCGTAATACCTCGTAGAGGAGCCCGCCGACTCCGGCCACGATCGCCACGTCCGCGAGGTTGAAGACATACCACCGGAAGCTGAAGCTCGGCGTGGTGAGGTGGAGCAGCGCGAAATCGAAGACCGCTCCGAAGGCGAGGCGGTCGATGGCGTTGCCGATCGCGCCGCCGATGATCAGTCCGAGCGCGACGGCGGTCAGCCGGCTTCCCGCGCGGGCAAGCCATGCACAGAGCAGCACGACCGCCGCCGCCTTCACCCCGAGCAGCAGCCATTGCCCGAGTGGGCCGGCTTGCGGAAACAGGCCGTAGCTGATCCCGGTGTTCCAGACGGCGACCAGGTCGAGAAAAGGGGCGAGGCGGACCGGGGCCCGCGTTTCGAGATCGAATTCGAACAGGAGCCACAGCTTGAGCGCCTGATCGAGAAGCACCACCCCGGCCGCGACGAGCAGGCCGAGAACCAATGGGGAACTGCGGAAACGGGCTTTTGGTGGAGGCATTGGACGTGCGTCACCCTCTTCCCTAGCGGGAGAGGGTGCTTCCGGCTCAACCATTGTTGGTTCCAAGGCTCGCCTTTTCACTCCGCCGGCGGATAGAGCGCGTCCAGTTCGCGCAGCGCCTGGGCGTCGCGCGGGGTCACGTCCGGATACCGCGGATCCGCCCCGACATTCGGTGAAATCTTCCATGAGCGCGCGCATTTCCGTCCCTGCGCGAGCTGCGGGACGACGGCGACGCCCGGCACGTCGGGCAGGCGGAACGCCTCGGCTGGGCCTTCGCCTTCGATCAACGTCCCCGCCGAGGTGATGCAGATTTCGGGCAAGTCGATGTCGACCATCGCCGCGAACAGCTCATCGTTCGAGATGTAGACGAAGGGGTCGGCTTCGAGCGAGGAGCCGATGCGCTTGCCGGCTCGTTCCAGTTCGAGCGCGCCCGTCACGACGCGGCGCACCGCGCGCACCTTGCGCCATTGCTCCGCGAGCTTATCGCTGCGCCAGGCGGCCGGCACAGTTGGGAAAAGCTCAAGATGCACCGAGGCGTCCTCGGACGGATAACGCGCGAGCCAAGCCTCCTCGGCGGTGAAGCAGAGCATGGGCGCGAGCCAGGTCACCGTGCAGCGGATCAGATGGTCGAGCGTGGTGAGGCAGGACCTGCGCGTCACCGACGAGATCGGGTCGCAATAAAGCGCGTCCTTGCGGATGTCGAAGTAGAAGGCCGACAGATCGACCGTCATGAACTGGTTCACCGCGGCGAAAATGCGCTTGTAGTCGAACGCCGCATAGGCGTCGCGCACCAGCGTATCGAGCTCGGCGAGCCGGTGCAGCATGTAACGTTCGAGCGAGGGCATGCGCTCGGCACGCACGCGGTCCTCCTCGTGGAAATGCGCGAGATTGCCGAGCATCCAGCGGATCGTGTTGCGCAGCTTGCGGTAGGTGTCGACCGTGGTCTTCAGGATTTCCGGGCCGATGCGCTGATCGTCCCAATAATCGCAGGAGGCGACCCACAGGCGAAGAATATCGGCGCCATGCTCGCGGATGACGTCCTGCGGCGCGATCGTGTTGCCGAGCGACTTCGACATTTTGCGTCCGGCCTCGTCGAGCGTGAAGCCGTGCGTCACGACCGCATCGAAGGGCGCGCGCCCGCGCGTGCCGCATGATTCCAGCAGCGAGGAATGGAACCAGCCGCGATGCTGGTCGGAGCCTTCCAGATAGAGAATCGTGTCGCGGCCGCGGTCGATCTTGCGGCGCAGTCCGGCGAAGGCGGGGAAATGCCGCGCGTCCTCCAGCACGAAAGCGTGCGTCGAGCCCGAATCGAACCAGACGTCGAGAATGTCGTCGATCTTCTCCCACTCGGGCGGATTCTCGACCAGGCCTGAGAGGAAGCGCTCGCGCGCGCCTGGCTGGTACCAGGCGTCGGCGCCCTCCGCCTCGAAAGCGTCGGCGATGCGCTGATTGACGCGCGCATCCTCCAGCACGTCGAGCTCGCCGCCGCGCTCGCGGACGAACAGCGTGATCGGCACGCCCCAGGCGCGCTGGCGCGAGATCACCCAATCGGGCCTGCTCTCGATCATGCCGGTGATGCGGTTCTCGCCCTGCGGCGGCACCCAGCGCGTGGCCTTGATGGCCGCAAGCGCGCGCGCGCGCAGCGTGTCGCCAGGCCGCGCGAGGACTGCTTCGCCCGTCATTCCGGGGCGCCGCGCAGCGGCGAGCCCGGAATCCATGCTTTCGTCGACTGTGGTTATGGATTCCGGGCCCGGCCCTTCGGACCGTCCCGGAATGACGGAAGAAGGACTATCCGCGATCGGCCGGTCCATCGCGATGAACCATTGCGGCGTGTTGCGAAAGATCACGGGCTTTTTCGAGCGCCAGGAGTGCGGGTACTGGTGCTTGAGTTTTCCCCGCGCGACCAACATGCCGGCTTTTTCCAAGGCCTTGATCACGGCCTCGTTGGCTTCGCCCTTCTCGCCCTTTTCCGTGATCACGCGCAGGCCTTCAAAACCCGGCGCATCCTTGGTGAACTTACCGTCCGCATCGACCGTGTAAGGAATGCGCGTATCGATGCCGCGCGCTTGCAGTTCGCGCGCGTTGGCAAACCAGATGTCGAAGTCTTCGCGCCCATGGCTCGGCGCGGTGTGCACGAAGCCCGTCCCGGTGCTCTCATCCACGTGCCCGCCCGCAAGAAGGGGCACATCAAATTCATACCCATGTCCTCTGAGCGGATGAGCACAAATAGTACCTTCAAGATGGCGACCGCTAAAGCTGACCTTATCAAATCCCTTCGAATCGAATCCGATCTTCTGGAAAAATTCAAAATACAGATTGTCGTTCTTGCAAACCAGGAACGAAACGCGCCCATATCTTTCAATAAAGGCATCCGCAACCGCATTTATCTCTAAGCGGCTGGCTTCATACTTCTCTGGAGTTGTCCCAACGATTCTTGCCGCTTCTTTAAGATTGTCTGGCGGCGGCGGAACAAAGGCAGGCGACACCAGGACATAGTCCAACTTATCCGAATAAGCGATGGCGCGATTGCCAGGAATTGTCCAAGGCGTCGTTGTCCAGATTACAACGCGCGCATTTCTTTCGATTAGTTCCGGCACGTTGCTCTTTATGACGGGGAATGCCACCCACACCGTGTCGGAAACATAGTCCTCGTACTCGACCTCGGCCTCGGCGAGCGCGGTTTTTTCCACCACCGACCACATCACCGGCTTGGAGCCGCGATAGAGCGTGCCGTTGACTGCGAACTTCATCAGCTCGCGCGCGATCTGCGCCTCGGCGGCGAAAGCCATCGTGGTGTAAGGATGGTCCCAGTCGCCCTCGATGCCGAGCCGCTTGAATTCCTCGCGCTGCACATTGAGCCAATGTTCGGCATAGTCGCGGCATTCCTGGCGGAAGGCGATCATCGCCGTCGGATCGGACAGGTTCGGCTTCGGCTTGTTCTTGGAGCGGTAGTTTTCCTCCTCGATCTTCCATTCGATCGGCAGGCCGTGGCAGTCCCAGCCCGGCACGTAGTTAGAATCGTAGCCCAGCATCTGCTGGCTGCGCGTCACCACGTCCTTGAGGATCTTGTTGAGCGCGTGCCCGATGTGGATGTTTCCGTTGGCGTAGGGCGGACCGTCGTGGAGGATGTACTTCGGGCGCCCCGCCGAGGCCGCTCGGATCTTTTCCTCGAGATCCAGGGCGTCCCACGCCTGTTGCCGCTCGGGCTCCCGGCGCGCGAGGTCCGCCTTCATCGGAAAATCGGTCCGAGGAAGGTTCAGGGTCGCCTTGTAGTCGGGGGCGTCGCTCATAAAGTTGTCGAGCAGCGCAGCTTAACTGCGCGGTCCCGGGCGATCAAGGGAA
>DASUPI010000011.1:0-2341 GCA_036281135.1 Rhodoplanes sp.
GACGAGCGCGTGACCGCTTTCGACCTCGACGAGGTTGGCGTAGATCGGTGCCGGGAAGGAGGGGTCGTCGAGCTTCACCGAGTGATACACGGTGTTCTCCTTCGAGGTCCGCTTCCAAGCTGCACCGATTTCGATATTGCCGGCCAGCGCGCGCAGGTCAGGCGCCTTCTCGTTCTGCGAGGGTTCGGCCGGGACGAAGCGCACCTTGATGTTGAGCGAGAGCGTCTTGATGGTGCCGGTGTAGGAGCCATCTTCGCCGCGCGTGAAGGTGCCGATCTGAGCCATGGTGATCTCCTTGACTGCTGTTTGGACCCGCGACCATCACGGGCCTTGACGGCGATCTGTCCGCGCCGCGACGGCCGACCCGCAGCCGTAGGCCCGCAGCGCAGCGGAGGATGGTGGGTCGAGCGATCTTGTTGTTGCGCGAGGAATGACGGCGCAGCCGTCAGGGGAAGAAGATCGCGAGCGAGCCATTGCGGGGCAAAGGCCGGGGAGCGCAGCGACCGCATCGTGGCGCCGGATCCGCCAGTCAAAAGGCCCGCCCGGACGCGCGGACATCGGCAGTCCGCCAAGGAGAGCACCGGCTCAGATGCCTCACGCGGCGATGCGACGTCACCGCATCAGACCGCTCTGCGGTGCACCAGCGCACCCTGCACGGCCGAGCGAACGAGAACGGCCGGCCGTAGCTGCGCCTGGACAATAACGAAGTGCGCACGGAAGCGACCGGGGAAATGCGGAGCGAGATGCGTCCCAAATCCAAAGGGCGCCGACTTTCTGTGGACAGGCGGATTTTGTCCGGGCACCCCCGCGATTCGCAGGACGTGAGACGCCGCAGGCTTGTGCCCTCCAAGCAAATAGGGAGGCGATCATGCCGAAGCGGAAGCGCAGGCATTGGAACAGCGTAGAGAGTCGGCTGCACTTTGCGAAACCGTATGTCGATGGCTTCGAGAACTGGCTTCAAGACCATGGATACACGCCGAGCACCATTGAAGAGAGGGTGAGGCTGCTCGCAGGCTGGGCCGATTGGATGCACGCGGCGGGTTTTTCTCTCGACAACCTCTTTGAGGGGCTCGCTGCATCCGTGGCAGTCTTCAAGGGAAAGAAGAGCATCCGCGCATACGCTGGCGCCGGTCGCCTGTTCATCCACTATCTTCAAGATCAAGGAACGCTCCCCAGATCGGCACCCGCGCCGTCGCTGGCGGAGCAATGGCCGATCCTTGGCGGGTTCCGCACCTGGGCGCGTCAGCATCGCGGCATAGCTCAGTCCACGCTTGATCTTTGGCAGCGCTCGATCATCGATCTGCTCAAGGCGCTGGGTGATGACCCCAAGGCGTACACCACGGCAGCGCTGCGCGCCTTCATGCTGGAGCGGGCGAAGCGCCACAAAATCCCGCGGCTTAAGACCTACGCGGTCTCGATCCGCAGCTTCCTTCACTTCCTTGTGGCCACTGAGCAATGCCCTGCGGGCCGCGAATACGCCCTTCCTCCCATTGCCAACTGGCAGCTTGCGTCCGTTCCCAGGTATCTGGTTGCGGAAGACGTCGAGCGTGCAATTGCCGCCTGTGATGACGAACGCCGCCTCCGCGACAGGGCCATTGTGCTCTTGCTTGCCCGCTTGGGGCTCCGGGCGAGTGAAGTTGCGAATCTCGAAATCACCGATATCGACTGGAGAAGCGGTCGGCTTGCCGTCTGCGGAAAATCGAGGCGCGCGGAGTGGCTTCCGCTCACCCAAGAGGTCGGCGACGCGATCGTGGCCTATCTCGAACGGGCCAGGCCCCGCCTTCGCACCGCGCGGCTGTTTGTCACCGAGTCTGCACCGCTTCGTCCGCTGACGCGCACCACCGTGAAATGCATCGTGAAACGCACCTTGGCCCGGGCGGGGATCGAGAGCGCCCATAAGGGTGCTCATGTGCTCCGTCATTCCGCCGCCACGGCCATGCTCCGGCACGGCGTCAGCCTACCAGGCGTATGCGCGGTGCTGCGTCATACGTCGCCGCAGATGACGATGCACTATGCCAAGGTGGACTTCGCTCTTTTGTCCGAGATCGCGCAGCCTTGGGTGGGGAGGCTGCCATGCTGATGGACGACATTGAGCGATAGTCGCGCTGCGCCGGTCACTTGGCTTCAAGCTCGAGAAGCCTTCGCGGCATCTTCGCTCTTTTGCACGCTTCGCGGCGGAAAGGGGCGAGCGTCACATCTACGCGGCGACTGCGGTCGCATGGGCGACGGCAGCACCAACGCCGGAGGCCCGGCATCGCTGGCTTGGTTATGTGGTGCGATTGGCGCGCTTCCTCCGCGCGGAGGACCCCGCGCACGAGATGCCGCCGGCGAGCCTCTTCGC
>DASUPI010000012.1:0-3271 GCA_036281135.1 Rhodoplanes sp.
CCAACAAACGACGATAAACCCGCGGCAGCGTCTCCGAGAGATCTTCGGCGATCAATCCGGGACCGAACGCATTCGCCGCCTCGGCGTGGAGCCAGACTGCGGCGCTCGCGCCTTCGAACCCCGCCATGCCTTGTGCGGACACGCCGACGATAAGACCCGTCAACACATCGCCTGCGCCGGCCGTCGCGAGATAGGGCGGCGCATTGGCGTTGATCGCGGCGCGGCCCTGCGGATCGGCGATCACGGTGTCGGCCCCCTTCAACAGAACGACCGCGCCGGACCGGCGCGCCGCCGCGCGCGCGCGTTCGGGCTTCGATGCGGTCTGAGCGCCCTCCTCCGTCCGGCCGAACAGCCGTGCGAACTCGCCCTCATGCGGGGTGAGAATGGTCGCGCGCGATCCGCGCGCTTTGATCGCCGCGAACAGCCGCTCGACGTCGCCGGCAAAGCTCGTCAGCGCGTCGGCGTCGAGCACCACGGCGTGCTCACCCGCGAGCGCGGCGAGCACGAGATCGCATGTCGCCGGGCCGACGCCGAGCCCGGGCCCCAGTCCCACCGCATTGAACCGGCGGTCTTCGAGAAACCGCGCAAGCTCCTCCGCCCCCTCGACCGGCCGCACCATCACCGCGAGATTGGTCGCTTCGTTGACCGCGAGCGCATCGAGCGGCGAGGCGATGGTGACGAGGCCCGCGCCCGCCCGCAGCGCCGCGCGGGCGGCGAGCCGCGCCGCGCCCGTCGTCGAGGCATGGCCCGACACGACGACCGCGTGCCCGCGGGTGTATTTGTGCCCGGCCGCCGCGGGCGCGGGGAATTGCCGTTCCCACAGCGCCGGCGTGTTGAGGAATGCCTGTGGCCGAACCTTCTCCAGCGTATCCGCGCGGATTGCGATATCCGCGATGCGCACCTCTCCGCAATGCAGCCGGCCCGGCAGCAGATAATGGCCAGGCTTGGCGCGAAAGAAGGTGACGCTCTCGATCGCTTGAACCGCCGCTCCCATCACCGCGCCGGTCGTGCCGTTGACCCCGCTCGCGAGATCGACCGCAACGATCGGGCAATCGGCGGCGTTCATCGCTTCGATCATCGCCTGCGACAAACCCTCGACCGGCCGGTCGAGACCGGCGCCGAACAACGCGTCGATAATCGTCGCGGGATGCCCGATCCGCTCGGGTGAAGCGGGCGCGACCGCGCCGGTCCAGCGCCGCGCCGCCTCCGCCGCATCGCCTTTGAGCTTGGCGACCTCGCCGACCAGCAGAACCTCGACGGCGAATCCACGCTCGGCGAGGAGGCGCGCCGCCACGAACCCGTCGCCCCCATTGTTGCCGGGGCCGGCGACGACGACGACCTTGCCATGCGGCGGCGTGCGCGCGGCGGCCGCCTCGGCCACCGCCCGCCCCGCATTCTCCATCAGCACGATTCCCGGCGTGCCGCCCGCGATCGTGAGGCGGTCGCATTCGGCCATCTCGGCAGTGGTCAGAAGCTCGATCATCGCAAAGAGGTTTTAGCCCAACCGGAGGACTTCGCGCGGCGGCGCACAATAAAGCGATCGGGCGCAGCCCGCCCGCTCAGGAAATCGGAACGTCGAAGAGCTGCTTCGCCTGCTCGGCGATTTTCGGGTCGAGCGGCCGCGGCTCGAGGCTCACATCCTTGCCCAAGCGATCGATCAGAATCCGGAACGCGACGAGCCGCCCGAACGGCTTGTTGTTGGCGGGAATGAGGTACCACGGAGCGCGCTTCGTCGAGGTCTGCTCCATCATGTCCTCGATCGCGACCTCGTAATCGCCCCAGCGCGCCCGGTTGCGGAAATCCTCGTAGGACAATTTCCAGCGCTTGAGCGGATCGTTCAGGCGATGCTTGAACCGCTTGATCTGCTCGGCCGGCGTGATGTGCATGAACAGCTTGGAAATGCGCGTGCCGTCCTCGATCAGCACGCGCTCGAATTCGTTGATCTCGTCATAGGCGCGCTTCCACTCCCGCGGCGTGGCGAACCCCTCCACCCGCTCGACCAGCACGCGGCCGTACCAGGAGCGGTCGAACACCACGATCTGGCCGTGCTCTGGCAGTTTCTCCCAGAACCGCTGCAGATAGTGCTTGCCCTTGTCGGAGCCGGTCGGCGCGCCGATCGGAAAGACCTTGAAGCTGCGCGGGTCCAAGGCCCATCCGAGCCGCCGCACGATGCCGCCCTTGCCGGCCGTGTCCCATCCTTCGAGGACGATCACGGCGCGCTCCTTGGTCCCAAGATAGGCCTGCTGGATCGCCTGCAGTGTCGACTGCATCGTGCTGAGCTTGCGCTCATAGTCGGCGAACTCGACCGCCGGATGCTTGGTGAGCGACGAGAGGTGTGGACGCTTGGAAACGATGAAGGCGCTGGACTTCACGGATGAGCCTCTGACACTGACCAATTCAATCTAACGTAATCCGTCGATCCGGGTGCCGGGAAACGTCGACCCTTTAGGAGACATCCGGCTGGTCGAGGCACAAGAGCGGCGCAAACGCGGCCTCGCCAGCTTGATCGATCCGGGCGGATTTCGTCATGCCCGTTTCCTGTGCATATTGCCTACGGATAAGGCGAGCGCTGCGGCGCAGTGCCGCCTAATTCCGCGGCAAATGAACCTAACAGTTTGACTCCGGTGCGCAAATACGGGGCTGTCCCGACTGGCATGGACCCTGCTAACCGGGTAGTCGGGCCCGCCGACGCGCTTGCCCAGCCGGGCTGGGAGACGAGGTGCAATGAAAAAGATCGAGGCAATCATCAAGCCGTTCAAGCTCGACGAGGTGAAGGAGGGGTTGCAGGAAGTCGGTCTGCAGGGAATCACGGTGACGGAAGCCAAGGGGTTCGGCCGCCAGAAAGGCCACACGGAACTCTACCGCGGCGCCGAATATGTCGTTGATTTTCTTCCTAAAGTGAAGATCGAGGTTGTGCTCGGCGACGATATGGTCGAGAAAGCCATCGAAGCAATCCGTCGCGCTGCCCAGACCGGGCGGATCGGCGACGGCAAGATCTTCGTTTCCAACATCGAGGAAGCCGTTCGCATCCGGACAGGCGAAACCGGGTTGGACGCCATCTAAAGCCATCCGGACCGTGGGTTGGCCGACCGCCCTCGGTTCGATCGTAACGCTCTCAACAAAGGATGTAACTATGACGACGGCCAAAGACGTGCTGAAACTCATCAAGGACAACGACGTCAAGTTCGCGGACTTCCGTTTCACCGACCCGCGCGGCAAGTGGCAGCATGTCACCTTCGACATCTCTCAGATCGAAGAGGAGACCTTCTCC
>DASUPI010000013.1:0-5273 GCA_036281135.1 Rhodoplanes sp.
TAGAACTTCAAATGAAGGAAGTAGCCCTATGGCAGGCGAAAGTCTTCTCATCATACTCGTGGTCGGCGTCGTCGCAGGATGGCTGGCCGGCCAAATCGTGCAAGGCACCGGATTCGGGATTATCGGTGACCTCATCATCGGAATCATAGGCGCTTTCATTGGCGCGTGGCTGCTGCCCCGAGTCGGTATCCATCTCGGCTCCGGCATTGTCGCGGCGATCATCAACGCGACGATCGGCGCGCTGGTGCTCCTTCTGATTATCAAGCTCGTCCGCGGCGGGGGACGGTGGGGCGACGGATGGAGCGGACGCTGGGGCGGGCGGCGTTGGGGCGGGCGCTGGTAATCGCTGACGGGCCACATCCACATCGGGGCTGGGCTGCGTATGCACGGCGTTCTGCTCACAGCGTTTTGCACGGGCATGGGAGTTGACGATGTCAGCACGCGCGTTCCTCGACACGAGTTCGGCCGCCCTTCGGAAGTCGGTTCGGGACGAAGAGGATGGGCGCACGCTCGCCCGCGACGTGGTGGACGCCATCCGCGAGCCGCTGCTCGTGCTCGACAAGGACCTGCAGGTCGTCACCGCAAACCGCGCCTTCCATCTCACATTCAAGACGCGCCCGCAGGATGTTCTCGGCCTGTCGATCTATGCGCTAGGCAACGGCGTGTGGAACATCCCTCCGCTGCGGCTGCTGCTGGGTAAAGCCGCGACACAGCCTGGCGTAAGCGAGGCCTGTGACGTCGAGCAGGATTTTACCGGAATCGGGCGGCGCAGGATGCTGCTGGATGCCCGCAGGGTGTTCCGCGCAGGAAAACCCACCTCGACAATTCTGCTCGCGATCGAGGACGTCACCGAGCGGCGCGCCAAGGAACGCGAGTTGAACGAGGTCCTGCAACAGAAAGAAGTGCTGCTGAAGGACATGCAACATCGCGTGGGGAACAGCCTGCAGATCATCGCAAGCATCCTTCTCATCAAGGCCCGGACGGCGCCTTCGGACGAAACGCGGCTGCATCTTCAGGCTGCTCATCAGCGGGTCATGTCGGTGGCCGCGGTGCAACAGCAGCTCCAGTCATCGGAGAACGGGGGGGTGGTCGAGCTTGTCCCCTATCTGTCCCGGCTGTGCCAGACGCTCGCGGCCTCGATGATCGGCGAACGGCGGTCGATTTCTCTGGAGGCGCAAATCGAAGGCGGCACGGCCTCGTCCAGTCGGGCCATCAGCATCGGTCTGATTGTGACGGAGCTCGTCATCAACGCGTTCAAACATGCTTTTCCCGGCGACCGTAGCGGCGGTCGTGTGACGGTTGCTTATGAACCTGCCGAACCGCACTGGAAGCTCACGGTTTCCGACAATGGAATCGGCAGCTTGGGGCGCCATTCGGAAAAGCCAAAGCCCACTTGGCACGACGATCATCGAATCGTTGGCCAAGCAGCTCGAAGCTCGCATGGACGTCGTGATGGGTCCGCACGGCACGACCGTGTCGATCACTCCCTCCTGCGCTCGCGCGGCGGAGCACGCCGCAAACCACCACTTCATCGCGGAGCCCATCGCATGTCACCACGCCGGCGCTGTCGCGCGGTGGGACGACGAGGGCGGCGCGCCAAGTCCTCCTGCGCACTATGCGAGCAGAATCGGCAAGAATCTCAACGGCGCCGTTGGGGGATGATCGGCAATGGTGCGACGCGCCCGGTTGCACTCCAGTGCGGCCCCAAATCGCCGCGGGAGCCTTAACAAGCGGGGATGGGGGTCGCCAACGGGCTTAATCGCACAGGAGCCGAAGCAGATTTTGGCTGCCGGACCTAACGGGGCTTTGAGCGGAGCGAAAGGAGAGGGATATAGATGAAGAAACGTCAACGGGTTCATGAATTTGCCGAGGCGAAGTTCAAGACAAAGGAAAGGCAACTTTCGGCTGGCGAGAAGGTGATGGCGGAGCAGGAGGCAGCCCGTCAAGCCGTGATCGCGAATACCGCCCGCTTGAAAGCGCTCAGATTAGCCCGCGATGCAGCAGCAGCTGAGACGGTTGCGGCAGAGCAGACGATGATGCTCTCCGCTCGCAAACGTTAGCGCTTGGGGCTGCGGCTGAGCGCAGGGCAGCTTTTCCCTAGGATCATGCCCTGCCCGGCGTTATTGTGCGCTGCGGAACTCACCGACGCGCCAGCCGTTGATAGGATGCCATCTCTTTGAAGGATCGCCTCGTGTTAAGTCTGTCGCAAACGCTTGCCAACCTCACTCTGAACCGGAAAAAGTTGGAAAAACTGTTGCGGGCTGCAGAGCATGTCCATGCACGCGACGCGGACGTTGTCGCCGTAGGGTTTGATGAAGATCACAACTTCGGGTCCAATCCTGGCAACTTGCGGATGCTGAGCTATGCGCCGCCGCGGCTTGCGGCCAATCCGCCGCTCGTCGTTGTGCTGCACGGCTGCGCGCAAACCGCGGAAGACTACAATCATGGAGCAGGGTGGTCGACGCTCGCCGACCGATACGGCTTCGTCCTGCTGCTTCCCGAGCAGCAGCGGTCCAACAACTCCGCCGGCTGCTTCAATTGGTTCGAACTCGGCGATATCCAGCGGGGCAAGGGAGAAGCGCTGTCCATCCGACAGATGGTCGAGAAGACCATTGTCGATAAGGGCGTCGATCGGCGGCGCGTCTTCATCACTGGATTGTCTGCGGGAGCGGCGATGACCTCGGTCATGCTTGCTTGTTACCCCGAGGTGTTTGCCGCAGGCGCGATCATTGGCGGGCTGCCGTACGGCGCCGCGACGAATGTGCGGCAAGCTCTCCAGAGCATGTCGGGAAGCCCAGCCCGGCCCGCGCAGGCGTGGGGCGATCTCGTGCGTGGCGCGGTTCGGCATAATGGGCCATGGCCTCGGGTTTCGGTGTGGCATGGAAGCGCCGACAAGACGGTGATCCCGTCGAACGCGCGCGAGACACTCAAACAATGGACGAATGTTCACGGTCTGCCTGAAACGCCGTCGGTTGAATCGATGGTCGATGGTTATCCTCGCAAGGTTTGGGTCAACCGAGCCGGCGATGAGCTGATCGAATCTTATACCATCATGCACATGGCGCACGGCACGCCGATCGCAGCCGGCGAGGCGGAGGAGGAGTGCGGCGCTGCTGGACCTTTTCTCCTCGAGGTCGGGATTTCGTCGTCCTATCACATCGCCAAGTTCTTCGGCCTCACCAAGGCCGGGCCTCGAAAGGCCACGCTGAAGAATCGGGAGAGCGCGCCGATCTCCTCGGATCACCAACCCTTTCAGCAGACCAGTAACGGCGCTGCCGCAGACCAAGGTGCTCGAAGGCGAGGTGCTGGACAGAGAGTCTCATGACGAGCGAAGCGACAGGAACGTCCCGCCGTCCTCCCGCATCGACATCAACGAGGTGATCACGTCGGCCTTGAAGGCGGCCGGACTCATACGGGGCCGGTGACGCGTTCCGCAGGTCCGGACGTTTCCGAACGCCGCGGCGCCCGAGCGAGTTCGGTTCCGATGGAATCCGAAATCGCTTCGATTGCGGTTGCGTTGTCGCACTGCGGCGAAACGGTTTCCGACGCCTGAAAAATGCTTTCGCGTGCTCGCTGCCGTGACCGCGACGAGCGATCTGGCCGAGTCGCACACGACCTGCGCCGAGGATACGAGATCGCGGGCTACACCTCGGCGCGCAACCTCGCCCAGCAGCTCCATCTTTCGGGCGTCGTTGCGCTTCTCAGCCAGTCGCTCGCGCAAGAAGAGAACGCCGATCAGCGTCTGAGCCAGATCGCGCGGTCCTTGATGTCGGCGGCGAAGATGCCCGCGGCCGTCGAGTAGCGGCCGGCGCGACCCCCACGCCAACAAACAGGCAACCTCCTCCCAAAGCGCGCGTCGCGTCCCTATCCTACAAGGATATGGATTCGACGCCGCTTTTTGGGCATTGCTGTCGAACGAGACGCCAGCAGCGAGGGGACCATGCCGGAAGCCGACAGTGAAGGACAGCGCTACCAGGCTGACAAGCCGCAGGCGCGGCCCGGATTTTATCTGAAAGGCTCGCACCAGCTCGACTGGGGCATGAAGAACCGGCTCGCCCGCGTGTTCATTCCGGCGACCGGCCGCACGGTGATGCTTGCGATCGACCACGGCTATTTTCAGGGTCCGACCACCGGGCTCGAGCGCATCGACCTGTCGATTGTGCCGCTCCTGCCGTACTGCGATGCGCTGTTCTGCACGCGCGGGATTCTGCGCTCGGTCATTCCCGCCGAGTGCACGCGTCCGATGGTGCTGCGCGCGAGCGGCGGCCCGAGCATCCTGAAAGAGCTCTCCGATGAGCAGATCGCCATGGACATGGAAGATGCGGTCCGCCTCAACGCGGCGGGCGTCGGCATCCAGGTGTTCATCGGCGGGGAGTTCGAGACGCGCTCGATCCACAATATGACGAGGCTCGTCGATGCCGGCCTGCGCTGCGGGATGCCGGTGATGGGCGTCACCGCGGTCGGCAAGGACATGGTGCGCGACGCCCAGTATTTCCGGCTCGCCTGCCGCATCATTGCCGAGCTCGGCGCGCAATACGTGAAGACCTATTACGTCGAGGAAGGCTTCGAGACCGTCACCGCGTCCTGCCCGGTGCCGATCGTGATGGCGGGCGGCAAGAAACTGCCCGAGCTCGATGCGCTCGCCATGGCCTACAAGGCGGTGCAGGAGGGCGCGGCCGGCGTCGACATGGGACGCAACATCTTCCAGTCCGATGCGCCCAAGGCGATGCTCGCCGCCGTGTCAGCCACCGTGCACCAGGACCTGAAACCCGCCGACGCTTTCGACCTGTTCAATTCGCTCAAGGCGCAGGGGTGAACGGCTGAAAGGTCGAACCGGCCCCCTTCGCCGGCACGCAACGCGGCGGCAGGGTGGCAATCAGTTTGACGCGCGACGGGGGATGTGAACACTGATCCGCTTTGGCGGCGGAGAGGTCGATGGCGAAGCCCTGGGATCAGATGAATGCCGACGAGAAGGCCGAGTGGTTGCGGGGCGAAGTTCGTCAGATGAGCAGCCTCTACGCGATGCTCTCCTCGCAAATCCAGGAGATCGCACGATCGGTGAAGGCGATCGAGAAACGGTTGAAGGAAAGCGACTGATACCAAGCTTCACCGGCTCCGACCCATACAACCGTCATTGCCGGGTCAAGCCCACGGCTGTCCGGTACGTTTTGTGCTTGAAGCGGCGCACGGCGTTGATTCTACTCGGTTCCAGAAGGTTACGAATCGTCTGGACACGAACAGGGGTCGACGCCGTGCGGCATCAGAATAGCGTT
>DASUPI010000014.1:0-2747 GCA_036281135.1 Rhodoplanes sp.
GATCCCGAGGGCGTGCTGCATGCCGAAATTCATGCCGACATCATCCGGCGCTTCGCCCGCTTTCCGCATCGCAACGCTGTGCTCGCGCGCGTGACGAGCCCGGACGAGCAGGCGTTCCTCGATACAGGCGGCTTTGCGGGCTGACGCGATCGCCGCCGCTTTGCTAACGGCGGCGCCGGCGCGCCGGGGCGGAACAGTGACAAGCGTCGAGTTTTTCTGGTAGGCGCGGGACCAAATGAGGCAAGCTTGCTCGTGAACAGCGAAAGGGAGGAGCCGGTGACAGAGGGCAATCCGCAGGTCGACAGGTTCTCGCGCATTCTCGGCTGTGCCGTGATTGCCGGCTGGAGCGACCTGCCCCAGCAGGTGCAACATGATCTGTTCGAGCGGGCGGTCGTGCTCGGCCATGAGGCTGAGCGCGACGAAGGCCTGCGCGAAGAGCTCGCGCAGTTCCTGCACAATCACCACAACCGCACGGCCGGAACCTAACCGCGCCCGGCCAATCCGTCCGAGGCCACGGCGGCGTTCGGCGTTTTGCCCTGTCCGGCACTCGGGATGCGCTTTGAGTCGCCCCAGCCGATCATCGCGCGAGGTTTTCCCGTTGGCTGAACTGCTTTATGGTTCCTGCCGGTCGGCAATCAGGCCGATCCAAATCGCCGTCAAGGGCCGGGCGCCGGTCACGCGTTTCATGCCGAAGCTCCTCTTCGTGGTGACCGAGGACTGGTTCTTCGTTTCGCATTTCCTGCCGATGGCGGGCGCGGCTAAGGCGGCCGGTTTCGCGGTCGCGGTCGCGACGCGCATCCGCCGGCATGGCGACGCGATTGCGCGCGAAGGGCTGCGCGTCCTGCCGTTGGAGGCGGAGCGCGCAAACCTAAATCCGCTGAAACTCGCCGACACCTTGCGCCGGCTCGGCCGGATCATGCGCGAGGAACGGCCGGATGTCGTCCATTGCATCGCGCTCAAGTCGCTCGTGCTGGGCGGGCTCGCCGCGCGCCTGGTCGGAACGAAATCGATCGTCCTCGCGCCCACGGGGTTGGGCGAGCTGTGGGTCGGGCAGGGGATGCGTTACCGCTTGCTCCGTACGCTCGTGCGCGCCCTGATGCGCGGCCTGCTGCAGGCGCCGCATATCCATTACCTGTTCGAGAACAGCGAAGACCCCGCTGAATTCGGCCTCGATCCGACCGGTCCTTCGGTGACGATCATCGGCGGGGCGGGGGCCGACCCCGACGCCTTTCCCGTCACGCCGGAGCCGGCGGCGCCGCCGGTCAAGCTTGCGGTGATCGCGCGCATGATCTCCCCGAAAGGGATCGCCGAAGCCGTCGAGGCCACGCGGCTCGCCCGCGCCGCGGGCGCACCCGTCGAACTGCATCTGTTCGGCGATCCCGATCCGGCGAACCGGCAGTCAATCCCGCCGGAGGTGCTCGCAAAGTGGTCGGCTGAACCCGGCATTGCCTGGCACGGGCGCACGGACGACGTCGCGAAGGTCTGGCGCGAGCATCATATCGCGATGCTGCTCTCCCACCGCGAAGGCCTGCCGCGGACGCTGCTCGAGGCTGCCGCCTGCGGCCGGCCGATCGTGGCGACCGACGTCACCGGCTGCCGCGACATCGTTCGCGACGGCGTCGAGGGCTTGCTGACGCCGCTGCGCGATCCCGCGGCGGCGGCGCGCGCCATCGAGCGGCTGGCGCACGATCCTGCGCTGCGCCGGCGCCTGGGCCTCAATGCGCGCGCGCGGGTCGAGGAACGGTTCACCGAAGCCGCGGTCATGCGCACGGTCGGCGCGCTCTATGCGCCACAGGCGAGCGGCGCCCTCACGCGCGCGCCGGAACAACGTCCGTGCGGCTGAAATCGTCGCCCTTGAAAAGGAGCGGTTCGCCCGTCGCCCGTGCGAGCGCGTAGGCGAAGCAATCGCCGAAATTCAGCTTGGCGGGATGGCCGCTCCTTTGCCGAAATCCCGGAATGCCTCTCGTGCGATTCGGGCCTGTGCCTCGGTGACCGGTTCGATGACGATCGCCGCCTCTCTCAGAAGCTCATCGAATCGCCGGCTTGCGACCGGGTCGCGGCTCGCATCGATGACCACTGCGGCTTCGACGAAGCTTGCGGCCGACAGGCGGCGCCGGTCTGCATGCTCGATCGCGCGAGCGCAGGCGGTCGCCTCGGGCTCATCCCGGAGGATGGCGATGATGGCCGACGTATCGATGATCACCGGGGCAATCCGCGCTCGTTGTAAAGGAGCTCGCCATGATCGGCGGACCGATACGGCTCGCGCAGGCGTCTGGCGCAATCTTTGCCGATCGCCAGCAGCCGATCCGAAAGGCTGGTCCGCTGAGCGTCGCGAACCCGATCGAGACGTTCCCGCAGCGCTTCCGTCACGGCTGTCGTCAGGCTCTCGCCGGTCAGCCTCGCCAACTCCTCCGCCAGCCGATGGGCCTCCTTCTTCTTGATGTTCAAGCTCATCGTTTGTTCCTTGCCTATCCGGTTAATGCAGACACCCACTAGATATAGGATGTCTCATCGGACGCAAGGCAAGAGCGCCCGTAGGCAATTTTTGGATTCGAACTAACTAATTTCTGATTAATTCATGTCACATACTGAGCATCAGGGGACATGCCAATGACGACCCAGCAAAAATCGAAGTTCATAGCCAGACGGGAAGCAGCTGATGAAACGACATCGCCTGAGCGATTGACGGCACTCGCAGAAGAAAGCGATGCACTGGCACGAATCGTTGCGAAGAACCTGTCCGCGCC
>DASUPI010000015.1:0-3150 GCA_036281135.1 Rhodoplanes sp.
TGGCGCTCGATGAAAAAATCTACGCCTACAATCTGCCGCAGGGCATCATCGCCCAGCTTTTCCGCGATCTCGCGGGAGGCAAGCCCGGCGCGTTCTCCAAGATCGGCCTGCATACCTTCATCGATCCGCGGCACGAAGGCGGCCGCATCAACAAGGTCACCACGCGCGACATCGTCAAATTGGTCGAGTTCGAAGGCGATGAGTGGCTGTTCTACAAGGTCGCGCCGGTGACGGTCGCGTTCATCCGCGGCACGACCGCGGACCCCATGGGCAATATCACCATGGAGAAGGAGCCGCTCACGCTCAACAATCTCGCGATGGCGATGGCCGCCAAGAACTCGAACGGCATCGTCATCGCGCAGGTCGAGCGTATTGCCGACCGCAACACCCTGCCCCCGCGCGACGTGAAAGTTCCCGGCATTTTCGTGGACTGCGTCGTGGTCGCCGAAACCGAAGACCACATGACCAATCTCGCCACGCAATATCATCCGGGCTACGCCGGCCGCATCCGCGTGCCGGTCGCGACCGTTCCGCCGCTTCCGCTCGACGAGCGCAAGATCATCGCGCGGCGCGCCGCTTTCGAGCTGCCGCCCAACGGCATCGTCAATCTCGGCGTCGGCGTGCCGGAGGGCGTGGCCTCCGTCGCCAACGAAGAGAAAGTGCTGCAATACATCACGCTGTCGGTGGAATCGGGCGCGATCGGCGGCATTCCGGCGAGCGGCGCGAGCTTCGGCGCCAGCATCAACATGGATGCGGTCATCGACGAGAATCAGCAGTTCGATTTCTACGATGGCGGCGGCCTCGACATGGCCTGCCTCGGCATGGCCGAATGCGACCGCGCCGGCAATGTCAATGTCAGCCGCTTCGGCTCCCGCCTGATCGGCGTCGGCGGGTTCATCAATATCAGCCAGAACGCCCGCCGCGTGGTGTTCGCCGGCACCTTCACCGCCGGCAGCCTCGAAATCGCGGTAGAGGACGGCAAGCTGAGAATCGTCAAGGAAGGCAAGCAGCGGAAATTCGTCGAGAAGGTCGGCCAGATCAGCTTTTCCGGGCAGTACGCCTATGACCGCAACCGGATGGTGCTGTACGTGACCGAGCGCTGCGTGTTCCGCCGCGTGCGCGCCGGTCTTGCGCTGATCGAGGTGGCGCCGGGCATCGACATCGAACGGGACATCCTGGCGCATATGGGATTCAAGCCGATTATCGGCGAGCCGGACGTGATGGATCTCCGCATCTTCCACCCGGAGCCGATGGGGCTCAAGACCCACCTGCTCAATCTCGATCTGCCCGACCGCATCAGCTACGACCCGCAGCGCAATATCCTGTTCCTCAACTTCGAAGGCATGTACATCCGGGTCAAGGCCGACATCGTCGCGCTGCGCCGTCTGTTGGAGGAACGATGCAGGAGTATCGGCAAGCGGGTCGGCGTGTTCATCAATTACGACAGCTTCCGCATTTCGGAAGACACCTATGACGACTACGCGGACATGGACCGTTACATGCTCGAACACTACTACACGACGATCACGCGCTTCGCGACCAGCGCCTTCATGCGCATGAAGCTCGGCGAGGCGTTCACCCGCCGCAACATCGCCCCGCACGTATTCGAAAAGAAGGAAGACGCGCAGGCCTTTCTCGACTCGCTCGATTTGCAAGAGCGCGAGGCGAGTTGATGCGGCGAATGCTGCCCACGTGTCGAAACGAGCGCGCGCCGTGATGCGTTTTCGAACGCCGGAGTGGAAGGCGCGTATCGCCGCGCTGGCGCGCTTTACGCTGCTCCTGCAGGCAGTGCTATCGAGCCTGACCCCTTCCGTCGCCTTCTCCGCCGACGCGATCGAAAGCCTCGCGGCGCACGCCCTCTGCTTCGGATCGGGCGCGCGCCGGAGCGATCGTGACGGTCCGGCGCCCCTTCCCGATCGGACGCACCGAGGCTGCTGCATCCTGTGTATGGTCCCCGCGCTCGACGCAAGCGCACAGGCTCCCGAACTGAATGCGCCGGCCTGGGCAGCGTCCGTGACAGCTCCGCTTCGAGCGTTGGACTCGAATGATCGCGCGCGCCTGAGCGAACGGTCGCCAATCCGCGCCCAAGCGCCGCCGGCCGCGTAACGCCCGGCCTCCAAACCCGTCCTTTTTCCAGTATTCTTCGTTTCGCGCGAGCAATGCCGACGAGCGTTTCACCGCGCTGGGAGACCGACATGAAACCCTTCTCTTCGATTCTTATTCCGCTGCTCCTCGTATCCGCTTTGGTCCCGTCCAACGGCTCAGCCCAGGAATTCAAGGCAGGAGCGCTCGTGATCAACCAGCCATGGAGCCGGGCCACGGCCGGCGGCGCCAAGGTCGGCGCCGGCTACATGACGATCACCAACAACGGCACAGAGCCGGATCGCCTCGTCGGCGGGTCGCTGCCGCAGGCTGAAAAGGTCGAGGTGCACGAAATGCGCCTGGAGAACAATGTGATGACGATGCGCCCGGTCCCGGGCGGGCTCGAGATCAAACCCGGCCAGACCGTGAAGCTCGAGCCGGGCGGCTACCACGTGATGTTCATGCAGCTGAAGGAGCCGCTCAAGCAGGGCGAAGTGCTCAAAGGCGAGCTGACCTTCGAGAAGGCGGGGACTGTTTCGGTCGAATACAAGGTGGGCACGATCGCCGCGGGCGCGCCCGGCGCAAAGCAAGGGCACTGAGCAAACCCCTGCGCTGCGCATGCGGCGTTTTGAAACGCGCCCGCTTGTCAGATTCTGTGCCCGGCCACGCGCCGGGCATTTCCCTGCACGACCTCAGGCGTTGACCGTCCGGCTACTCGACGCGAAAACTGCGGCCCGGATCGGTCGCTTGCAGATCGGCGATGACGGTTTCGCCCGCGGTCATGGTCTGTCCCTCCGCCACCAGCGGCCGCACGCCCTCCGGCAGGTAGACATCGACCCGCGAGCCGAAGCGGATCATGCCGATCCGCTCCCCTGCCCCGACGCTCACGCCCTCGTGCACGAAAGATACGATGCGCCGCGCGACCAACCCGGCGATCTGCACCACCCCGATCTCCGTCCCGCCCGCGGTCGCGATCACAAGGCCGTTGCGCTCATTGCCCTCGCTCGCTTTGTCGAGCTCGGCATTGATGAAGACGCCCGGACGGTAGACGATCCGTTCGACGCGCCC
>DASUPI010000016.1:0-7117 GCA_036281135.1 Rhodoplanes sp.
GTCGCTCGGGTATCTCAGGTGATCACGATTGTATTTCGCTCGGTTCTCATCCGTCCACATCGGCGGTCTCCTCGAATCAGACCGCCCTTCTTGAATCACGAACGATTCAAAGGATTCAACAAGTTTCGGGACGGACACTTAGTGGGAGTGCAGCAGCCAAGCTTGAGAAAACCGCAGACCGGCGAAGCACATTCCTTTCTCAAAGCCTGCTCTAACATGAAATCTCACCGGCTAAACCGGAATTGGCCGGACCTTGCGTTCTGCTAAAGCACTTGCGGCGATGGCTTGCAGCAGGTTGTTCCTGCCTGTAGGACGAGGAAAGAGCTTACGTCGAAACGATACGCTGTCAGTGCTGCACCAAGCTCGATGCGCGTTCGACGAGACCTTAGACGAAGGGTCGCGGATGAGACTATGGCTTGCAGGCATCGCAGCGATCTCGGTCCTGTCAATCGCGCCGGCCAACGCCGCCGACTTGACCATGGCGCCGGGGCGGAAAGCGCCCCGGCCGGTCCCGGCCCAGCTCGGACAATTCTCCGGTTCCGTCGTCGATCCTTTGGGCAAGGGAGGATCGGATATGCTGGAAAATGAATCGAGGTTCAAGAAACGAACCTCGGCAAAGCGTGCCGGAAGCGAACCCGATTGGTTCCGGGTCATCATGCGCGGAACGATAGCGAACTGATTCAGTGCGGCGCAGGCGCAGCGGGCGCCGGCGTGGCGCGCCCGCGGGGCCAAATAGTCGTCAAGGCCGTCGCATGGCCTGATCGGCCTCTCGCCGCCGCGTGACCGTCTTGGACCGCCGCAGCGCGTAACCGTGGAAATGGTCGATCTCGTAAACGCTGTCGCACACCGAACCGCAGCGACTGGACGCCTCGGTGACCCGAATGGCGAGCGACGCGCCGTCGGGTTTCACCTGCTCGCGATAGAGCGCGACGTGGTGTTCAGGCAGCAGCAGCGCGTCGCCCAAGCGCATGCGGTCGAGCGTGGCGACGCGTTCGGTCAGTTGCGCCAGTGCAGAGGTCCCGACATGCCGGCCAAGCCTCCACACATTGGCGACGAGTCCGGAGCAGTCGACGCCCGCGGTGACCCGGCGCGCACCGGAAGGCCAGAAGGTCCCGCCGATATTGCCGGCGATGTAGCCTTTTCTGATCTTGTTGTCGAAACGCTCGAGCGAATCGGTTCCGCCCCAATCATAGGGCAATCCCGTCATGGCGGCCGGACGCGGCGTTCTTGCTTGCTCCGGCGGGAACACAAATCGATCCGGCCGGCGACAGGCAATCGGAATTCCGGGCACGATCTCCGTCTCGCACGGATTGCGCAGATTGTCGTCGGTCAGGGTCCACCGGTGATCGCGATACGCGTCCATCGCCTTGCGCATGCTCGAACGCGTCAACATGGCGGCACGGTCGGCGGCTGCGCCCTGCGGCGCCGGCCGCCAGTCGTCGCCGCCGTCGAGGATTGCGGCGTCCTCCGGTACGATGAACGGGAACATGTCGGAGAGCGGTGGTGGGAGCGCCCAATGCCGCGCGCGTCCCGTGGCCGCCTGGAGCGCGGCCAGACGGGCGGAGGGCGCCTGGAAGCGCAGGCGGTAGATCTTGAACGGACCCGCCGTGTCGGATGCGGTCAGGCTGGCCAGAAGCGCGACCGTCCCGTCGGGCATGATCGTTGCGTAATCGAAGCCGATGCGCGACATAGCCGCGACCGGCAGCGGCGCAATCCCGGAGAGCCTGCGATTCTTTTCGAAGCGGCCCACATAGACATTGACCCTGATTGTCTGCTCGTCGGGTTGATCCGGCGGCGGCTCGCTCAGATAGTACTCCTTCCAGAGCACGTAACGCCGCCCGTCGCCGATGCGATCGAGCTCGCGCGCGCTCGCGAGGTAATAGGGGCCGATCGCGCGGATCGCCAACGCGCTCTCGCCGCGGAACGGCTTGAGCGTGAGCCCTGATCGCGTGCGCACGACCGGCGGGATTCGATAGGCCGCGTCGCTTGTGTCATGCGCGGCCGCGGCGAACCGGCGCGGCCATTGCGACTCGTCACGGCCGACCTCGATGCGCGACGCGCCGTCTTCCGCGATGATCACGACGCTCGCCGGCCGCCGCACGAGCCGCCCCGGACGAAAACCGGCGGGCATGGAAGCGGTTTTCAACGCGGTGCTTTGCGTCTCGCCATAGGCGGAGATCGCGCCTTCGAGAGGATCGACCACCGCCAGCACGTTTTCGTGCAGATGGAAGATATGGCTCGGACCCGCTCCGTCGCGATCCGGGCGGATCTCGATTTCGGTAAAGCCGGATGCCGGAGATTGGCCCAGGGCGAGGAAAGCGAACAGCAGCAGGGCCGCTCCGAGCCTCAACGCGCTGACCCTCACGAGCTCTCCCAGATCGTTCATGTCGGATTGGGAGGGAGGGTAGGCAGTGCCGGCGTGAGGCGCAAGGTCCATAAAACTACTGAGCGGACCTCGTCGGACTCGGGATCGCTCGTCGACGCGCGTGATGTTCTGCTTGAGGCAGGAGCGGCAAAGGAGCTGACGTCCGCGTTGCGCTTGTCCGCGCTGCGCTTGTCCGTAACGAAAGCCGACACGCCCGCTTCTCAAGGAAGCGCGGCTTGCGACTTGGCCGCGCCTCGAAGCCGCAGGAGTTCCGGTCGGTATTCGAAGTGCATCGTGTCGAAATGGCTCCACTTGCCGCCCCAGATGAATCCGTGCCGTTCAAAAACGGCGACGATCCGCCATGGGATGCGGTTCCGGTAGCGCTTCCGCCCGCTCAACAGCCAGTAATCGGCGTAGCGCGTGTTGATGTCGATCGCCGCCCCCCAGGCATGCATGCTGCGCTGCCCGGTATCCTTCACTGTCCTGCAGTTGAAAGTCCCCGCGCTCGGAAGCAGGAACCGCCTGAGCCTCGGCATCCGCTCCAGTTCGGCGGACACGTCCTTCAGCCGCTCGGCAACCCCGTTGACCGACGTCACCGCCGCGTCGCCGCCGCCGAGTTTCGCCAGCCATGTGATCTTCACCAGGTTCCGCTGGGTCTCGCCCTTCGTGCAATCGCCGTACATCTTGTCGAAGAACGCCGTGTTGCGGAACCGCCCGGGATCGCTCCCGCGAGCGGGCTTTTTCGATCGCCGGCCCTTGGGATAGGTGAGCCGAAGCTGATCGGCGATCGACGCCGACCGGAGCCGCTCATGGAAGGTCTTGGAGCGGTTTCCGTCCGACACCCGCATCCGGCTTCCGTCGCTCCATTCGAGCGTGGACCTGTCATGGCCGGCGAGAAAGTCCGGATAGGCGCGGACCAGCGCATCCAGCCGATTCATCTGCGCCGCCAACCGGTTCGTTCGCGCTGCGGCCGGAAAGGCGTCCATAGCCGGACATAACTGAATGGCGAGAAACACGGCGCCAAGACACCGCCATGATTTTTCCATCGTTCGGGTCCGGATCATGCGTACATGTCTTCACGTTGCGACGAGACGATTCGGATCCGAGTGCTGCGGGCGCGATCGCGTTCCGTCTGTTCGACCGCCTCGCCCATCGGAGCTTGCGCCATGCACATGCTGACGGTCGCCGCTCGGGTGCAGATGACTCCCGGCCGCGTGAAACGGGCGCTCCTCCTTAGCATGACGCTGGCGGCGATGCCCGTCGAGGCGCCGGCGGCGGCTGCGCGAGATTATTGCACGCCCAAGAGCGGAGCAGCGGCGGTCGATCTGTCCCAGCGCGTGAACCAGGGATTCCTCGACGCGATGAAAACGGTAGGAACGCAAACGATCATCCGCTATTACGACCACGAGGACGAGACAATTCCGGGCAAGACGCTGCGCCGGCAAGAACGCGACCTGATCATCGCGAACGGATTCCACATCGCCGTCGTCTTCCAGCACAACAACAACAAGTTCGCCTCGTTCACCCCCCTGCGAGGCCGGCAGGATGCGGAGCGTTCGCTCGTGCTGGCCGCGGAGAACTCGCAGCCCATAGGCAGCGCCATCTATTTCGGAGTGGACGGCGGCTAGAGAACGGCCGGCGAGATCGCGAACATCAAAGCCTATTTCACTGCGGTGCAGGCGGGGCTCGGCGGCAAAGGCTACAGGATCGGCGTTTATGGCAGCGGGCTTGTGTGCAAGGAGCTGCTCCAGGATGGCTTGGCCGAGCTATGCTGGCTCGCAAACGCGAAGTCATGGCCTGA
Organism: Rhodoplanes sp.; assembly: GCA_036281135.1. Classification (GTDB taxonomy): domain Bacteria; phylum Pseudomonadota; class Alphaproteobacteria; order Rhizobiales; family Xanthobacteraceae; genus Rhodoplanes. The sequence continues at coordinate 4,167 of DASUPI010000016.1, forward strand.
CTATGACGCGTATTTCGAGACCATGGAGTGGAGCCTGGTCCAGCTTCTGCCGGCGGATTGCGGCGGCCGGAACGTCGACTTCAATCTGACGAGACGCGTCGACTACGGGCAATTCACCTCGCTCCCGGTTCGCGGGCGACCCCGATGACGCGCTGAGCGCGCCGGGCTTGGTTCGGCGTTTTTTTGGTATTTGTGATTCCCGAAAAGCATTCTCCGTCCGGCCGGCTTTTGAATGCACGGCTGACGCTCACGACGCGCGAGCGCGGGGCGGCGAACATTCCGACGGGCGAAGACGCCGCGTGAATACGAGTACTCGTCGAGCCGCTATGAATTGGCTCACTATCGATTGGCCCCGAATGCCGACGCGCCACTCGGGCTGATCGTGCCCGGCCGTCCTATTCCATCACCTTGTCGGCGGCGGTGACGAGGCCGTGCGTCGGATTGGTGGCGCAATAGGCGCCGAGCTTCGCCGCCTTGTCCTTCAGCTTGGCGAAATCGAGCACCGGCGGATCGTCCTCGCCGGTATAGTAGCCAAGCAGCCAGGCGACGACGAAGTCGATCCTGTCCTTGTTGCCCTCGAAGAAATCCTTGCAGGTGATGGTCGACAGATCGATCACCTGGGCGAAGGCCGGCGGCGCGCCGGTGAGTGCGGCGACGAGCACGATGGCGCCAAGAGTTTTCTTCATGGGCAGATCCCTCTTTCACGCAAGTTCCGGTCGCGAGCTGCGGTGATTCCGGGTTCGGGCGACGCCCAAAGCGCGGAGTCCATACTCACACCGGTGTGGTGGATACCGGACGCCGAGTTGCCGTTCGGCCGCCGGAATGATCGACGCAATCGGTCGGGCGCACGGCGTATTGCCACGTCCGCGCCCCACCGGCAACGCGCGGCGTGCGGAAAAGTCAGGCAGGCTCCCACTCCGGCCGGATCGGTCCGGACACGCCCTCGAATGCGCCCGCTTCGAGTTCGGCAACCAGCAGGCGGGCGGAATCGACCGGACCCGGCATGATCGCGCGGCCCTTCGGGATGCGCTTGAAGCCCGCCTTGGCGTAATAGGGCTCGTCGCCCACCAGCAGGACCAGCCGGCCGCCTTTCGCCTTTGCCTGCGCGAGCGCCCGCTCGATCAGGGCGAATCCAATTCCGCGCTCGCGGAAGGGCGGCTCGACCGTGAGCGGCCCGAGCAGCAGCGCCGGCGTTTCCCCGATGCGGATCGGCGTGAGTCGCACCGAGCCGACGAGCAGCGTCCCGATCCGCGCCGTGAAGGACAGATCGAGCCGATGCGGTCCGCCCTCGCGGATGCGATAGGCCGTGCGCGCGAAGCGCCCGGGACCGAAGGTGCGCTCGTGCAGCCGCTCGATCGCCAGCGCGTCGCCCGCGTTCTCGGGCAGAATGGTGAGGGAGAGATCGCTCATGACTGTCGCAGAGCGATTAGCATCGGGGTCGCCGCGGGTCCATATCGCTCCTCCGGCCCCTGCCCCGCCGGTTTAACCCTGCGGCTCGCCGCCTATATCTGTTCGTGAAGGAGCGCGCGCATATGGGCCTGCTGGTCGAGGGCGTCTGGAAGGATCAGTGGTACGACACCGCGGCGAGCGGCGGGCGCTTCGTTCGCGCCGAATCGCCTTTCCGGCACTGGGTCACCCCGGACGGCCGGCCGGGTCCCTCCGGCGAGGGCGGGTTCGCCGCCGCGCCCGGCCGGTATCACCTCTATGTCTCCCTCGCCTGCCCCTGGGCGCACCGCACGCTGATCCTGCGCAAGCTGAAAAAGCTCGACGGCGCGATCTCCGTCTCCGTGGTCTCGCCGCATATGGGCGGCGCCGGCTGGACCTTCGACGAGAGCGAGGGCTCGACCGGCGATGCGCTCAACGGCGCGCGCACCCTCGCCGACATCTACCGCCTCGCCGATCCCCGCTTCACCGGCCGCGTGACGGTGCCGGTGCTGTGGGACAAGACGCGGCGGACGATCGTCAACAACGAGTCGTCCGAGATCATCCGCATGCTGAATTCGGCCTTCGACGCCTTCACGGATGTAACCGCCGACTTCTATCCGCCCGAACTGCGCGAGGCGATCGACGAGATCAATGCGTTGGTCTATCCGAGCATCAATAACGGCGTGTATCGCACGGGCTTCGCGACGACGCAGGCGGCCTATGAGGAGGCCTTTCTCGCACTGTTCGAGGCGCTCGACGCAATCGAATCGCGGCTCGCCTCCAAGCGCTATCTCATCGGCAACGCGATCACCGAAGCGGATGTCCGGCTGTTCACCACGTTGGTCCGCTTCGATGCGGTCTATGTCGGCCACTTCAAGTGCAACCTGCGCCGCATCGCCGACTATCCGAACCTGGCGAATTATCTGCGCGACCTCTACCAGACGCCGGGTTTCGGCGAGACCGTGAATCTCGACCACATCAAGCGCCACTATTACGGCAGCCACCGTCAGATCAACCCGACCGGCATCGTCCCGCTCGGCCCGGCGCTCGACTTCTACGAGCCGCACGACCGCGGGCGCTTCACCCGCTGAGCCAGGCACGAACTGGGAGCAGGCGCGTAACGGGCTGCGCCCTCCCCCGTTGGGGCCCGCAAGGGCGACGGTTGGGAAGGGGTGCCCAGCAACACGTATCGGTATGCCCCCCGGATCGCTGCGCGACGCAGCAACTGCTGTGATGAACTCACAACTGCGAGGGCAGCACCCGGTCCGGCGGACGGTGCCCGTCCATGAAAGTCTGGATGTTGATGATGACCTTCGTGCCCATGTCGACCCGCCCCTCGATGGTCGCGGAGCCGAGATGCGGCAGCATGGTGATTCGGCCGGTGTGCGCGAGCCGCACCAGCTTCGGATTGATCTCGGGCTCGTGCTCGAACACGTCGAGTCCCGCGCCGGCCAGTTCCCCCGCCTCGATCATGCGCGCCAGCGCGTTCTCGTCGATCACTTCGCCGCGCGCCGTGTTGACGATAT
>DASUPI010000017.1:0-2479 GCA_036281135.1 Rhodoplanes sp.
GCGACCGGCTGCGCGGCTCTTGAGGACGGTCGGTCATGAGCGGATCCGAGGACATGCCATGAGTAATAAGATGTGGGGCGGCCGCTTCACAAGCGAGCCTGCGGCAATCATGGCGGAGATCAACGCCTCGATCGACGTCGATCGGCGCCTGTTCCGGCAGGACATCGCCGCGAGCAAGGCGCATGCCGAGATGCTCGCCAAACAGGGCATTATTTCGCCGAAAGACGGCAAGGCGATCGCGCGCGGCCTCGACGCGATCCTCGCCGAAATCGAGAGCGGCCAGTTCGCCTTCAAGCGCGAACTCGAAGACATTCACATGAATGTCGAGGCGCGCCTGCATGAGCTGGTCGGCCCGGCCGCCGGCCGCCTGCACACCGCGCGTTCGCGCAACGACCAGGTCGCGACCGATTTCAAGCTGTGGGTGCGCGATGCGATCGACGACATCGACGGGCTGCTCGCCGACTACCAGCGGGCGCTCGCGGAGAAGGCGCTCGCCCATGCCGACACCATCATGCCCGGTTTCACCCATTTGCAGCCGGCGCAGCCGGTGACCTTCGGCCATCATCTGCTCGCCTATGTCGAGATGGCGGCGCGCGACCGCGGCCGCTTCGCCGATGCGCGCAGGCGCCTCAACGAGTGTCCGCTGGGCGCGGCGGCGCTCGCCGGCACGTCGTTTCCGATCGATCGGACGATGACGGCGAAGACGCTGGGATTTGCGCGGCCCGCCGCCAATTCCCTCGACGCGGTCTCCGATCGCGACTTCGTGCTGGAAGCGCTCGCGGCGGCGGCGATCACGGCGGTGCACCTGTCGCGCTTCGCCGAGGAGATCGTGATCTGGACCTCGCCGCTGATCGGCTTCCTCGTCCTGTCGGACGCTTTCACGACCGGCTCGTCGATCATGCCGCAGAAGCGCAATCCCGACGCGGCCGAACTCGTCCGCGCGAAGACCGGGCGGATCGTCGGGTCGCTTGACGCGCTCCTGATGGTGATGAAAGGGCTGCCGCTCGCCTATCAGAAGGACATGCAGGAGGACAAGGAAGCCGCCATCGACGGCCTCTCCGCGCTCTCGCTATGCCTCGTCGCCATGACCGGCATGGTGAGCGACATGCGGCCGGATGCGGCGCGCATGGAAGCCGCGGCCGCCCAAGGCTTCTCGACGGCGACCGATCTGGCCGACTGGCTCGTGCGGGAGCTGGAGATTCCTTTCCGCGAGGCCCACCACATCACCGGACGGATCGTCGCCGCGGCAGAAAAGCGCGGCGTCGCGCTGGAGGCGCTTCCTCTGAAGGAGATGCAGGCCATTGAACCGCGCATCGACGCCCGCGCCCAGCGGGTGCTGACCGTCCAGAATGCGGTGAAGACGCGCTCGAGCTTCGGCGGCACCGCCCCCAAGAACGTGCGCGCGCAGGCCAAGCGCTGGCTCAGGAATCTCGGCGCAACGTAAAGCCGGCGGCCGCCACGCTATGTGGGACCGCCGGCTTCTTGGGTCAGTTTGGCGCGCTCAACGGCCGCCGATTGACGCCCGGGTGATCGCGTGATTGTCGCTCGATGTCAGTTGCCGCCGATATTCCCCTTCGGGCCAGCGTTATCCGTCTGGCTCGACGGGGCCTCCCGGCTGGCCGGCGCGGCGCCGGTCGTGCCCGGGGACATGCCGCTGCCGGACATGCCGCTGCCGGACATTCCGCCGGACGAACTGCCGGGCGCGTAAGTGCCGCCCGTGTCAGCGGTTCCCGGTTGGGCCTGAAGGTTCTGATCGCTGCCGGTCGGGGTGTTGGACGCGCCGCTCGTCCCGGCGCCGGTGCCCTGAGCGAGGCCCGGCGTTGCCAATGCCGCGACGCCCAAAGCGATAAGCCCGGCGCGCACGGCGTGTTTCGTGAAGCTCATGGTCTTCCTCCTGCTGGTGTGGATGGATGTACGGCCCGCTCGGCCGCATATCTCGGTCAACAGCGCGGCCGATGCCTGGTTCCGCCAAGCGGATGAGGCGGGCTCGCGATCCAAGTCGGTGTCTTCCTTGCGGTTTCGCCCGTTAAAGCACCATGCTACCGCGACCCTGCCTCAATCTGGTCGCCCGGTTCTGGTGTGGTCGTAGCGAAACGTGTCAGGTGGTCGCACCGCCTCGGGCGTGCCCATCCTGCGAGGTTCGCACTTTCATGCGAAATGCTCTATGTTGGCGGCGGATTCTGGGGGAGCGGGTGTATGCGTCGGGGTGACCGCTGGTTCGCGCATGTGTTGCTGGTGCTCTGGCTCTTCGTCGCACTCGGGCTTGCCGGGTGCGGGCGAAAGTCCGATCTCGATCCACCGTCCGCGAGCGCCGCCGCTCCTGCCGCCGTGGAACCGACCGGCCAGCCCGCTTGGCGCGTCGCGCCGACGCAGCCGGCGCCGCCGCCTCCGCCTCCCCGGGATCGACGATTCCTGCTTGATCCGCTTCTCAATTGACAGGCCGGGCGCGGCGCTCGTATCGCATTTCGTCCCGCCGCTC
>DASUPI010000018.1:0-4432 GCA_036281135.1 Rhodoplanes sp.
GATCTTGGCGACGGTGGCGCAGGTGGCGGCCGAGGAGCCCGACACCGAACCGAAGATTCCGCAGGCGAGCACATTGACGTGCATCAGCCGGCCGGGCAGCCAGTTGAGCCAGGGCGCGAGCCCGCGGAACATCTCGTCCGACAGGCGGGTGCGGAACAGGATTTCCCCCATCCAGACGAACAGCGGCAGCGCGGCGAGCGTCCACGAGGCGCTGTTGCCCCAGATCGTCGTCGCGAGCACGCTGCCGGCCGGAATGTTTCCGCCGACGAACTGCATTCCGACCCATCCGCACGCCATCAGCGCGACCGCGATCCATACCCCGCCGGCGAGCAGGGCCGCGAGCAGCGCGAGGAGAAGCAGCGCGATCTGTAGGAGTTCGATCATGATCCGCCCGCAGCTTCACCTCTCGCGAGCGGAGAGAGGTCGGATTCCGAGCGCAGCGGGCAATCCGGGTGAGTTGCAGACTGCGTTCGCACATCCGAACAGAAACGGTCTGTCGACCTTAGTTCATCCTCCCCCCTGAAAGGGGGGAGGGGGACCATGCTCAGCATGGTGGAGGGGGCAAGCGGCAGCGGAAGATAATCCGCCCCCTCCACCGCCGACGCAGCCAAGCCTGCGCAGGCTGCGCAAGCTTGCCTGCAACGAGCGGTTCCCCTCCCCCGCGGGGCGGGGGAGGATGAGTGGTCCCGCGGGCGGGGAGAGGCAAGGGCAAGGTCTCGCGGAAACATCACCCCTCACACCCCGCTCTGGATCGCCTGGTCGACGACCTCTTCCGCCGTCTGCGGCTTGGGCTTTTCGTAACGGGGCGCGCCGCCGCAAGCGACATGGATCAGTTCGTCCACGAAGGCGATGAACAGGATGACGAGTCCGCCGGAATAGCCGAGCTGCGGAATCCACAAGGGCACGACAAGCACGCCCTGGGCCATGTCGTCGAAGCGCCAGGAGTCGTAGGTCATCGCCGCCGCATGCCAGGCGAAGAAGCCAATGAAGGCGCAGCCGATCGTGAGCGCGATCAATTCCATGATCCAGCGCGCCCGCCCGGTCACGAGATCAATGACGAGGCCGACGCGGATCATTTCGCCCCGCCGGAAAGTGTGCGCAAGCCCGAGAAAGGCCATCGCCGCCATGCACCAGGAGACGAGGTCGTCGCCCGCCGGGAGATTGACGCCGAGCGGGCGCCCCGCCGACAGGATCATCATCAGCACGAAGATCGCGATCATGAACAGGCCCGCCAGATATCCCGCGAACAGGTAGAGGCGGTCGAGCGCGGCGCGAATCATGGTGCAATCTCCGGCACGGGCGTCACAGCGGGCGCATTCGTTCGTGCGCATAGAGGAGATAATCCGGGCCAAGCCCGTGTGCGCCGCGGAACGGATCGTCGAGCGCGGCCACCATGTATATGACGAGGCCGATGAAAAAGCTCAGCACGCCGCCGAGAATGAGGTGGGTCACGCGGCTGAGATCGAACAGCCACAGGACGAAGGCGTTCAACGCCGCTCCGATCAGCACGACATACCAGATGACGGGCGGGATGGACGTGCTCATGGCCTGGATGCGTTCGCGCCGCCGCCCGATGAAGTCGTTGAAGCTGCGCAGCGTCGCGGCGTGGAGCGCCTCGTCGCGCGACTGGTCTTCCGGCTTGAAGGTCACGAGCTGCCGATTGATCTCGTCGACCAGCGACGTTCCCGCTGTGCTGAATTCGTCGGGGGATCGCGCCCGCCATGCGGCGGGCGTAGTCTCTTCCTCGACATAGCGGCGCAAGTTGTCGACCAGCGATGCGCGCATGGGTTCTGGGTAGCCGATCACGTTGCGGTACAGGGCAATCAGGCTCGACGCCTCGCGCGCGATCGCATCCTCGGCTTTGTTATAGTTCTCGAACACGGCGATGGAGAGCAGCGCGAGCAGCACGCCATAATAGAGCGTGAAGGCGTTCAGCAGGAATCCGACCGGCGTGTTGGCGTTCTTTTCGCGTGAAACCAGCCATCCGACCATCGGCTGGAAAAGGATCGACCCGATCAGGGTCGGCAGGAGGAAGACGCAAATAACAAGGGCTGCGCCCTGCAAGGGAGGCAAATCGTGAAGCCAGTCGATCAACGCGAACTCCTTCCAAGCACCTATTAATCGGGCGGATAATCACGGTCGGCATATCGATAGCACAGAGGTTGCGCCTGTCTGAATCGCGGCAGACACGATCGCACGCCGAGGCGGCGCGCGGTCGGCTTGGCCTTTTGCGCCCGGCGCGACCGTTCGCGACGTCTCTTAATCGACTGGAAACCATAGTCGGAGCAACAGTAAGGGGCCGGAGTCTCAGGCGGGCTCGCGGCGTTGCGGAGAAGGACCATGGTTTCGCGCGTCGAACGCACCCCGGTTTCCGACTGGTGGTGGACCGTCGACCGGCTGATGCTTCTGGCGCTCATCGCCCTGATGCTCGCCGGCATCATTCTGTCGCTTGCCGCGAGTCCCCCCGTCGCCGCCCGCCTGGGCCTCGACGCGTTCCACTTCGTCAATCGTCATATTCTGTACCTCATCCCGGCGCTCGCGGTGATGCTCACCGTGGCGTTCCTTTCGCCGCGCCAGATCCGCCGGCTCGCGCTCGTCGTCTTCATCGTGAGTCTCGGGCTCACCGTCGCCACGCTTTATTATGGCGCCGAGGTGAAGGGCGCGCGCCGCTGGCTGGTGCTCGCGGGGGTGAACGTCCAGCCTTCGGAGTTTCTCAAACCCGCTTTCGTGATCCTGATTTCCTGGCTGTTCGCCGAATCGAGCCGGAAGGCGGATGTGCCGGCCAATACATTGGCCACGGCGGTGCTCGTCGCCGTCATCACGGTTCTTGTGTTGCAGCCCGATTTCGGGCAGACGCTCCTGATCGCGCTCGTGTTCGGCGCGTTGTTCTTCATGACGGGAATGCGTTTCGTGTGGGTGCTCGTGCTGGGCGGCGTGGCGGTCGCGGGTGGACTTGGCGCTTACGCCACGATCCCGCATGTAGCGCGGCGCGTGAAGCGCTTCCTCGATCCCGCCTCGGGCGATACCTTCCAGATCGACGCCGCGCTCGAATCCTTCATGAAGGGCGGATGGTTCGGACGCGGCCCCGGGGAGGGCACGGTCAAGCGCATCCTGCCCGATAGCCACGCCGACTTCGTGTTTGCGGTGGCGGCGGAGGAGTTCGGGATCGTGGTCTGCCTGATGCTGGTGGCCTTGTTCGCCTTCATCGTACTGCGTGCGCTCGTCCGCGCCCTGCGCAAGGACGATCCGTTCACGCGCTTCGCGGGGGCCGGGCTCGCCATCCTGTTCGGCGCACAGTCGGCGATCAACATGGCGGTCAACCTCGCGCTCATCCCGGCAAAGGGCATGACGCTGCCGTTCATCTCGTATGGCGGTTCCTCGATGATATCGCTCGCCTATGGCGTCGGCATGCTGCTCGCCCTCCTGCGCGAACAGCCGCGGGCAGAGTTGATCGCGGCGCCCGGGGATCCGGCCTTCATGGGAAGCACCGCCTGATGACCGAGCCGGAGCGCCTGCCCCTGGTCGTGGTGGCTGCGGGCGGCACCGGCGGTCATCTGTTCCCGGCGGAAGCGCTTGCGGTCGCCCTCCAGGGGCGCAGCATCCGGGTCGATCTCGTGACCGACGAGCGGGCGACGCGCTACGGCGAGGCGTTTCCCGCCGCTGCGACCCACATCATCCCGAGCGCCACTTTGCGCGGGCGCGATCCCGCTTCGCTGCTGCGCACGAGCTATGTCCTCGGCCGCGGCATCCTCTCGGCGTACCGCCTGTTCGGGCGCATCGAGCCGGCCGCGGTCGTGGGCTTCGGCGGCTATCCGACCATTCCGCCGGTGCTCGCCGCGTCGCTGCGGGGGATACCGAGCCTCATCCACGAGCAGAACGGGGTGCCGGGCCGCGCCAATCGTCTGCTCGCGTCCCGCGCGACCGCCATCGCCACCGGCTTTCCCGGCCTTTTCGGGCATGATCCGCGCCTTGCCGCAAAGACCACCCATACCGGCAATCCGGTTCGCCCGGCGGTCGTCGAGGCGGCCAATACGCCCTATCCGGGCGTCGAGCCGCCGTTCTGGCTGCTCGTCTTCGGCGGCAGCCAGGGGGCGCGCATCATGGCGGAGATCGTGCCGCCTGCGGTCGACCTCCTGCCCGTCGCGCTGCGGGCGAAGCTCTTGATCGTCCAGCAGGCGCGCGACGAGGACCTCTATTCGGTCCGCGAGGCCTATGCACGCACCGGCGTGCCGGCCGAGGTGCGCCCGTTCTTCCGCGACCTGCCGGCACGCATTGCGGCGAGCCATCTCGTCATTTCGCGCGCGGGCGCCTCGACCGTCGCCGAACTCGCGGCGATCGGGCGGCCGGCGATCCTCGTTCCGCTGCCGCATGCGCTCGACCAGGACCAGATGGCCAATGCCGGAATGCTGGAGAAGGCGGGGGGCGCCGCGCG
>DASUPI010000019.1:0-2898 GCA_036281135.1 Rhodoplanes sp.
GCGCCTCGTCGTGATCGGCGGCGGCCCGGTCGGGCTTGAACTCGGCCAGGCGTTCCGAAGGCTTGGCGCCGCGGTCACCGTGATCGAAGCGGCCGCCCCGCTCGGCAGGGACGATCCGGAATGCGCCGCCGTCGTGCTCGAGACGCTGCGCGGGGAGGGCGTGGCGATCCGCGCCGGGCAATCGGTCACCGCCGTCAAGCCGCCGGAGGCTGTGGGCGGAGACATCGCCGTCACGGTCAAGACCGAGCGGGGCGAAGAGACGGTCGCGGGAACGCACCTCCTGATCGCGGTCGGGCGCAAGCCCAACGTTGACAATCTCGGGCTCGACCGCGCCGGGATCGCCTATGGGCGGAGCGGGATTGTCGTCGACAAAGGCCTTCGCACCAGCAACCGCTGCGTTTACGCGATCGGCGACGTCGCCGGCGGGCGACAATTCACCCATGTCGCGAACTACCATGCCGGCCTGGTCATCCGGAACGCGCTGTTTCGTTTGCCGGTGCGGGTCGACGATCTGGCGATCCCGGCCGTGACATTCACCGACCCGGAGCTTGCCCAGACCGGGTGGACCGAGGCCGAGGCCAAGCGGCGCGGCTTTGCCATAAACGTGCTCAGATGGCCCTATCAGGAGAATGATCGCGCGCAGGCCGAGCGGCAAACGTACGGTCATATCAAGGTGATCACGACCCGGCGCGGCCGGGTCGTCGGCGCGACGATCGTCGGCGCGCATGCCGGCGAGTTGATCGCGACCTGGACGCTCGCGGTCAGGAAACGATTAACGGTCCGCGAGCTTGCCGCGCTGACGGTCGCCTATCCAACTTTTGCCGAAATCGGGAAACGCGCCGCCGTCAGCGCTTATTCGCGCAGTTTGACGAATCCGCTTATGCGGCGCATTATCATGCTGCTGCGCCGCCTGGGGTGACGGACGCTGGTACAATTCCGCGAATGCCGGAAACGACGAATTCCTTGATCGCGCGTGACCCGGGCCAGCGCAGAAACCGCTTTGGCCTGTCGGGTCAATTGCTCGTGCTCACGATCCTGTTCGTGATGCTGGCCGAGGTGCTGATCTATGTTCCGTCGGTCGCCAATTTCCGCCTGAGCTGGCTCAGTGACCGCCTGGCCGCGGCGCACACGGCCGCGCTCGTGCTGGATGCGGCGCCGAGCGGCATGGTTCCGGAAAGCCTCGCCCGCCAGATCCTCGCCAGCATCGATGCGCGCGCGGTCGCGATGAAGACGGGCAAGCAGCGCAGCCTTCTCGCCACCACCGAATGGCCGGCCGGCGAGGTCGTACAAAATGTCGATGTGCGCGATGCGTCGCCGATCAAGGCAATTGTCGATGCGTTCGACATCCTGCTCGTCGCCCGCGACAGCGACCTTGTGCGCGCGGTCGGTCCGGCGCCGAGGGGCGGCGAGTTCGTGGAGATCGTGCTGGCGGTCGGCCCGCTGAAGCAAGCGATGTGGCGCTATTCGCGCAACGTGCTGCTGCTCTCGCTGATCATATCCGCCATCACGGCGGCCCTCGTCTATCTCGCTTTGCATTTTCTCTTCGTGCGGCCGCTGCATCGCATCATCGCGAACATGACGACGTTTCGCGCCGATCCCGAAAATCCGTCGCGCATCATCGCTCCGTCGCGCCGCACCGACGAATTGGGAGTGGCCGAGCGGGAGCTTGCCGCCATGCAGCAGGACCTCGCTTCGATGTTGGCGGAACGCTATCGGCTCGCCGCGCTCGGACTCGCGGTTTCAAAAATCAATCATGATCTGCGCAACCTGCTCGCTTCCGCCCAGCTGATTTCGGACCGCCTGAGCAATATCGACGATGCGCAGGTGCAACGGTTCGCGCCCAAGCTGATGCACGCGCTCGAGCGGGCCATCGCCTATTGCGAGTCGACATTGTCCTATGGACGGGTGCAGGAGCCGCCGCCCGATCGCAAGCTGTTTGAGGTCGAACAGCTGGTCACCGAAGTGCGCGAGTCGGTCGGCCTCGCGCCTGACGGACCGATCGGATGGGTCGAGGCGATCGAGCGCGGTCTCATGATCGACGCCGACTATGATCAGCTCCTGCGGGTGTTGATCAACATGGTCCGCAATTCCGTCCAGGCGCTCGAAGCGCGGGCGCCCAACGATCCGACCCGCGATCAGATCAGGATCACCGGCCGACGTGAGGGCGCCGTCGTCGTGCTTGAGATATCCGATACCGGGCCCGGCCTGACGACGCGGGCGCGCGAACATCTGTTCGAGGCGTTCCAGGGCTCCACCCGCGCCGGCGGCATCGGCCTCGGTCTTGCAATTGCGGCCGAGCTGGTGCGCGCGCATGGCGGGGAAATCAGGCTGATCGAGGGGACCATCGGCGCGACCCTCCGGATCACCATCCCAGACCGGGCGGTGGAGCTGAAAAGCCGCCGCGATCAACGGGCGCGGGCCTGAGCCGATCCACCCCCGCCTCGGCTAAACCTGACGGCCAGCCGCCGGCCGTATCAGCGGTGAGGCGGACAGCTCCTCCAACAGGACCGGGTGCGAGCGAGTGCCGGACGCCGCCGGCGTGCGTGGCTGGATGCGGCCGACCGAGAGCGCCTGCCAAGCCTTGCCAAGCCGCGCGGCGCGCTATAGCTATGCCGCTGCCGCCGCGATTTCCCGCTTGAACGGCACGCGCCCGTAGCTCAGCTGGATAGAGCACCAGACTACGAATCTGGGGGTCGGGAGTTCGAATCTCTCCGGGCGCGCCATCTCTTCTTAGCTTTACGTAACGAGGCGCCGGTAGCTCAGCTGGATAGAGCACCAGACTTCGAATCTGGGGGTCAGGGGTTCGAATCCCTTCCGGCGCGCCAGTTATTTTGCGGATAGAGGATGGCTATGCACCGGCTGCCGAGGACGATCCTGCCGCTTTTTGTTTCGATGCTG
>DASUPI010000020.1:0-10410 GCA_036281135.1 Rhodoplanes sp.
CACCTCGGCTTCGGTCTGTCCCGCGCCGTAATGCAAATGGTTGAAGTCGTTCGGAATGGGCTTGTCGAGCGGCGGCAGGTCGGTATCGATCAGAAGATGGTGGTGGCCCGCATTCGCACGGTCCGAGCCCGCCGGAGCAACCCCCATCCCACGCAGCCCGAAATGAACGGTCGCCTTGGTCGGAATCGTGTCGCCGTCCTTGACGTCGACGAAATACACCTGCGCGCCGGCGGGTGACGGCGTGGGTCCTCCCTTGCCATCCTGGGCATGAACCGCACCGGAAAACGCGCCCACAAATAAAATCGTCAGCAGCACCTTGCTTTGCAACATCGGCAATCCTCCACGAATGCACTGCACCATCATGTCGACCCAAATTCCGCTTCACGGCGGCCGACGCGGCTCTCGACGCACTTCAATCACGTTCGCTCCGGTCGGCCAAACCAACGATGCGCCCATGAATACCCGGCGCGTGCACGAAACGTTGACGGACGCGATTGATCGTTGTCCAACTTCTCCATCGTGCATAGGATGTCGCCGCAAACAGAGGCGCAGTTCAAACGAGCTAAAGCGATGTTGCCGCCCATCACGAGGACGTCACATGCCTCCGCGTTGCGCTGCGCCGCACTTGCAGCTCCTGACTCGCGCACCTGGACTTTTGTCGCCTATCGGTGAGCGAACAGGAAGCGGAAAATGAAGTGGCGCATTGCACTTCTCTTTCTTTTGATTGTCGGGACAGCGACCAACCTGAGGTGGGCATACGCCCAGCAGCAGCCGGCCGCCGGCCGGGCGAATTCCCGGGTCGCCTTGCTTATCGCCAACTCGAACTACCGCGATTCCGACGTGAAATTGGCCAATCCGGGCAGGGACGCGCGCGCGCTCGCCGAGGAATTGCGGCGCAACGGTTTCGAGGTCACCGTCAAGGAGAATGCCGGCAAGGAGGAGATGCAACGCGCGATTGATGCATTTGCGGCGACCATTTCGCCCGGCGCCGCTGCCGTGTTCTTCTTCGGCGGGTTCGGCATTCAGGTGAACCGCCAGAACTATCTCATTCCCACCGATGCGCGGATTTGGGTTGAACGGGACGTGCAGCAGGACGGGATCAGCGTCGAAAAGATTCTCGGGCAAGTGCATGCGAAAGGCGCGAAGGTTGTGTTCCTGATCGTCGACGCAGCGCGCAAGAACCCGTTCGAACGGCGCTTCCGCAGCTATTCCGCCGGTCTCTCGGCAACCGCCGTTCCGGAGGGTACGGTCGCGATCAGCAGCGCGTCGCTCGACAAGGTGCATGACGACGTGGACAGCGATCCAAGCTTGTTCATGGGCGAGCTCCTGAAGGAAATGCGCGCGCCCGCATCGGCAACGGCCGAGCAGATCTTTCTCCGCACCCGAAACGGGGTTGCGCGGGCCTCGAACGGCGAACGCGTGCCGTGGATATCATCGTCCCTGACCGAGGATTTCTACTTCAACCGGCCGGGGGCCGAGGCGAAGCCGCCCGCGCCGGCGGAGCCGCCGCCCGCGCGCAAGGCCGAGCAGCCGGCTCCCGCTCCCCCCGCGACAGCGGGAGCCCCCGCTCCCCCCGCGACAGCGGGAGCCCCCCCTCCCCCCGCGACAGCGGGACAGGCGCCGTCGTTGAGCAGCAACATGCCGGGCGAGACGTTTCGCGACTGCGCGGAGTGTCCTGAGATGGTCGTGATCCCGGCCGGCGAGTTCGACATGGGCTCAAACGACAGCCCGATGGAAAAGCCCGTCCACCGCGTCACGCTCGAGCGGCCAATCGCGATCGGGCGCCGGGAGATCACGTTCGCGGAATGGGACCAATGCGTCGCGGCGGGCGCATGCAAATATCGGCCTGAAGATCGGGGCTGGGGCCGCGGGGATCGCCCGGTGATCGATGTAAGCTGGGACGACGCCCAGGCCTACCTCAGCTGGCTGTCGCAAAAGACCGGACAGCGTTATCGCCTGCCGACCGAGGCGGAATGGGAATACGCCGCGCGGGCCGGCACCACGTCTGCCTTCTGGTGGGGGCGCGATGGCGGGAACGGCCTCGCCAACTGCGATAACTGCGGCGGGCCCGGCGCGCCCGGCGGCGCAGCGAAGACGGCGCCGGCCGGGTCGTTCAGACCGAACGCGTTTGGTTTGTACGACACCTCCGGCAATGCCGCCGAATGGGTGGAGGATTGCTGGAACGACGCCTATCGCGGCGCTCCGAAAGACGGCTCGGCCTGGACTGCCGGCCAATGTGGGCTGCGCGTGCTCCGCGGCGGCGCGTTCGGCAATAAAGCCGTTGCGGTCCGCCCAGCTGCCCGCTTCCGCTACGACAAGGATGTGCGGTATTTCGCCAACGGCTTTCGCGCCGCGCGCGATCTGTGATCCGGCCTTGATCGCGCGCAAGGCCGTCAACATGACTGGCCCTACGAGGAATGGCTGCTGAGGACACGGCGCTCGGCCGCGCCAGCGCGGCGATCTCCGACCCGTTGCGCCGCGCTTCGATCTTTCGACGCGGTCTACAACGCGGGCTTTTCGTCGATGATCCAGCCGACTTGCTCGATCGGGGCTTCCATGCGGTATTTCAAGCCCGCTTGCGCGTAATCGATGTGGTGCTTTCCGATGCGCCGCATCGTGTCCTCGATGATCTTGCGTCCGTAGCCGGTACGGGTCGGCACGACCACGACGGGTCCGCCGGTCTCCTCCCAGGACAGGACGAACACACCGGGGCTGTCGTCCCGGCCGTCCTCCCGGTCAACGCGCCAGCGCACATCCACGCGGCCGGCGGGAACGGACAGCGCGCCGTACTTGACCGCGTTGGTGGTCAGTTCATGCAGCAGCAGTGCGAAGCTCTGCGCCGCCTTCTGCCGCACCATCAGGTCGATCCCGTCGAGGCTGACGCGTTCGGCGAAGGCCGAGGTCTCCGCGGCGAGGATTTGCCGGAGCGGAGCGCCGCGCCACTCCTGCTCGGTCATCATCGTATAGGCGCGGCCGAGCGATTGGAGGCGGTCGATGAACACCTCGCGGGTCTCCAGCAGCGGGCGGTTTCCGGGAGACTGTGCAACGCCACCGACTGGATGACGGCGAACAGGTTCTGGATGCGATGATTGAGCTCGCCGATCAGCAGGCGCTGCCGCTCTTCAATGCGCTTGCGCGCGCTAATGTCGACCAGAACGACGAGCACGAGGTCATGCCCCTCGGACCGGATAGGCTTAAGCCCGATCTCGACCGGTATTTCTTTGCCGTCCCGCCGTCGCGCCCACAGATCGCGGCCCATTCCCATGGGCCGGTCCCGCGGCACGCTTGTAAACGCCCGCCGCAGTTCCATGTGCGATATACGAAACCGTTCGGGCACCAGCGTTTCGACCCGTTTGTCGAGCAGCTCATCGCGGCCGTAGCCGAGCATCCGTTCCGCGAACTCGTTCACAAAGACGATCCGCGCCTCGGCGTCGATCACGAGCAGACCATTCGGCGAGGATTCGAGCAGCGTATAAAAAACGTCGTGCGACAGACGCATGTCAGGCCGATGGTTGCAGCCAAGCTATTGCAGGATCCACACCCAGGTGACGGAACCGCCGCGTGAGCGAACCACGGGCCGGCCTGTCGGATTGCAGTCTCGATGGTCACCGCCCGTCCATCCGAAAACGCTTTAAAGACGCGCGGAGAAACGCGAGAGGTGACCCCTGGCCCCGGCAATTGTCAAGAACGCGCATAAAGCAAACGTTTAGCACGATTAACGGTCAGACGGCCTACGTCGTCCGGCCGCGCGCTCGCGCCTTGCGCCTGCCTCTCAGCTCTCGACGAAATCCCCGCAGCGCTGCACCGTGTCATTCGCGCCCCATGGCATGATCGGCACGCTCGAGGTCGAGTTTTTCGGTGAGCCCTCGACCAACCGATCAGAATAAACCATATAGACCAGTACGTTACGCTTCACGTCGCAGCCGCGCACGATCTGCATTTTCTTGAAGAAGAGCGATCGCCTTTGGCGGAACATGTCTTCGCCTTGGGCAAATTTGTGCTTGAAGCGAACCGGCCCGACCTGCCGGCAGGCAAGCGAAATGTCCGATACCTCCTCGGCGACTCCGAGCCACCCCTTGATGCCGCCGCGCTCCGGTACGGTGAAGTGGCAGGCGACGCCCTCGACGTCCGGATCGTCGAGCCCGTAGGTCGCGAGTTTATCGTTGGGCGTGAGCAACTTGAAGACCGTGGAGCGGCGGAAGATCAGATCAGGCTCGTCGGCCGCACGGCCGGCCTCCGCCGCGGCCAAGAAAAGCACAAGCGCCAGAAGCAGCGCCGGCCGCCCTTTCCCGACTGTCCACCGCAACGCCTTGGTTCGCATGCATCGGCTCCGTATGTCTCACGAGTTATCGGCGCGTTCGAGAACGTCAGATAGTGCGCTGCGAAGGCAAGTTGAAGCACGTGTTTGCGATTGTTCGTACGGAAACGAACGGCCGCGGCGCCTGGCATCGTCAGCCGACAGGGAATGGAGCTCGCATCGCCTCCGGCCGGAACTTTCCGTGTCCCCGATGCTTTTTCGGCAGGGTCGGCCTTTGTACCTCGACCCGAGGAGGCAGGCGATGGGCGGTATCATTTACATTGTCGGACTGATCGTAATCATCTTGGCGATCCTCTCGTTCCTCGGCCTGCGCTGAGCGAAAGAGCTGAGATAACGTCATGCAAGAGCTTGTGGAGAGCCGCGCAAACCCGACGACGACCAATGCCGATGTTCAGTGGGGACCGGTGATCGCGGGCGCCCTTGCCGGCACCGCCGTCGCATCCGTGCTGATGGGTTTTGCGGCGGCGCTCGGCCTGTTGGTAGCCTCTCCCTCCCCGAGCTGGCGCGACACATCCGTCTGGCTCACTTTGCTGTCCGGCGTCTGGATGCTGCTTGTATACGTGTTCAGCTTCGGGCTTGCCGGCTACGTGGCCGGCCGGATGCGCTCGCCCTTCACCGGCGCCGACCCGAACGAAATCGAGTTCCGCGACGGAATGCATGGCTTGCTCGCCTGGGCGCTGGGCGTGATCATCGGCGCGCTGCTGCTGTGGGCGACCATCACGGCGCTGGCGTCGACGCGCACCGGCGTGACGGCGGGTGAAGCGGCTGGCGTGAGCGAGCCCGCCTATCTTGCGTTTGAACTCGACCGGCTGCTCCGCTCCGACGGACGACCGGCCGACCCGAACCAACAGGCGAGCCGGGCCGAAGCGGGGCGCATCATCCGAACGGGGCTCGGCCGGCGCGATCTGGCCGGCGAGGATCGCGCTTATCTCGTGCGATTGGTCGCGGCGCGCACCGGGCTTTCGCCTCAAGACGCCGAGCGGCGCGTGGCGCAGGTGATGGAATCGGCGAGAACGGCGGCGAATAGGGCGCGCCGGAGCGGCGTCATCGTCGGCTTCATGACCGCGACCGCGCTGCTTGCGGGCGCAGCTGCGGCATGGCTCGCCGGCTTGGCCGGCGGTCGGCATCGCGACGACGAGGCGATCCCCTCCCTCTCGTCGATGACATGGCAAAGTTTGCGGGCGAGCGGGCGCCTAAACTAACCCTCCGAAACTGCCCGGGACGTGCAGGGTCGGCCACCGCTGCGAGCGATTTTTCGTCGGAAAAGCGCTACGGCGGCAGGGGCGGCCGCCAGCCGTCTGACACTTCATACGTCAGCGGGTCATACGTCAGCGGGAAGGATCAATAATGGTATTGCTGCCGGGCATAAACCTGTCCGTACCCGCCAAAAAATCCATTATTGCCGAATCCGAAGAAGGGCGTGATCCTGCGGGTCGCATAATTCGACGGCTGTTCCCGCTTCTTCTTGACCGCTCGGCGAACGGTCGGTTTGGTCGAACGTTCGGCCCTCGCCTTCGGCGGTTTGCTTGCCTCGGCCGAAGATTGTTCGGATTTCGGCTCTTCGATCGACTTGTTCGGCTCGATCGACTTGCTCGCCGCGGCTGCAGGCGGCGTCGCCAATGCGGCTACGGGCGTCTCGCCCGCGAGCGTATCGCCGCCGCGACCGTCGGTGCTGCCGTGACCGTCAGTGACGGCGCTGGGCGCAGCTACGCGCGTGCCGATGCTCGGAAGGGTCATTTTCGCAGCCGGTGCCCGGGGTTTCGCGCGGCTGGCCGGTTCGACCGCTTCAGGAGCGGCGGCCGGAGCGGCCGTGGTCGCATAGACGGGGACATGCGCGACGGCGCTCTCACCCGCCGTTTCCTGCATGGCGGTCGGACGGAGAAAGTCGGTCACGACATTGTGAGCGGCAACCGCGCATACGATCCCGACCGCAAAGCCACCAACCGCGAGCGTCACGGGAATCGCTCGACGGGGACGCGCCTGCTCGGGCCAGAGGGAATAATTGGAGTTGTACCGCTTAGACATACTTAGTCCCCCTGCCGACCGCAACGCGACAGAATCGTAACGCCGAACCTGCGTCCGGGTTCCCGTCCGCAGCCTAATTCTTAGTGCACGTTGAGATGGTAAAGGTTCGAACGGCGGCGCCTTTGTTGATGATCGGACTTTTCGCTCTGCGATAAACCTAAATTCTTAAAGATTAGGATGAGGAAGACGCGGGAGCGTGCGCCGGCCCACCTGCGCACCGCGCCTTATGAACAATCGCCGAAGCGCATCAGCCCAGCCTCGACCTACGCTCAACGCGAACAATCCAGCGCCTACACCCTGGACGGCTTGCCCTTGTCCGGTACGATCACTTTGGTCGCGTGCCCCTTCATCTCGGCGACGAACTTGTCGGCCGTGGGATCGATGATGGGGAACGATCCGTAGTGGCAGGGTATGACCGCGCCCAGCTTGAAAAAGCGCTTGACCGCGAGCGCAGCGGTGCGGGCACCCATCGTAAATCGGTCGCTGATCGGGACCATCGCGATCGTCGGCTCGTGCAGTTCCGAGATCAGCGCCATGTCGGAGAATATGTCGGTGTCGCCCATGTGGTACACGGTCGGCTCGCCCGTCGCCTTGACGATCACGCCGCACGGATTGCCGAGATAGATCGGAATGTCTCCCATGACGTCGCCGGAGGAGTGATCGGCGCGAACGAGCGTCATCGTGAAGCCGCCGAGATCGGTGGTGCCGCCCGTGTTCATCGGGTTGAACTTCTCGAGCCCCTTCGACACCAGCCACATGCCGAGATCGTAATTGGTGCTCACGGTCGCGCCGGTCTTCTTCGCGATGTCGAGCGTGTCGCCGACATGGTCGGCATGGCCATGCGTCAAAAGGATATGGCTGACGCCCTTGATCGCCGCCTCCTTGTCGGAGACGAAGGCGGGATTGCCGGTGAAGAACGGGTCGATCAGCACGGCGAGGCCGTTGAAATCGAGACGGAAGGCGGAATGTCCGAACCAGGTGATCTGCATGGGAAATGTCCTCCGCTGGAGCATGCGGCGCAAACGGCGGCGCGCTTACGCATCGGCAAGAATGCACCGCGAGGATAACCCAAACGCGGCAGCCGCCGTCAATCGGCTCGCAGCACCCGGCGGGGCATGCTAGGCGGGTGCATGCCCGCCGCGATCGTTCCGCTTGCCGACATGCGCACGCTCCTGCCGCCGACCGGCGCGCTGATCGGACTCGATCTCGGCGACAAGACGATCGGCGTCGCCGCGAGCGATCCCGACCGGCGCCTTGCGGCCGGGGTGGAGACCATCGCACGCAAGACCTTCACCGTGGACGCCGCGCGCCTGCTCGTTCTCGCGGCGGAGCGCAAGGCCGCAGGCTTCGTGCTCGGGCTGCCCATCAACATGAACGGAACCGAGGGTCCGCGCGCGCAGTCCGCGCGCGCATTCGCCCGCAACCTCGCGCAGCGAACCGAGCTTCCGATCGGCCTGTGGGACGAGCGCCTGTCGACCGCGGCGGTCGAGCGCGACCTGATCGCGGCGGATGCGAGCCGGAAGAAGCGCAAGGCGGTGATCGACCAGCACGCGGCGGCGTTCATCCTGCAGGGCGCGCTCGACCGGCTTCGGCGCGGCGAGGTGTTTTCGAGGTGACAGAGTTTCCTCATTTGCTCGTCATCGCCGGGCCGCGCCGAAGGCGGGAGACCCGGTGATCCAGCTTTTCTGCGCAGAAAGGTGGACCGCCGGGTCGAGCCCGGCGGTGACAATGAAAAGCGACTCACGCCTCAATCACTCCGGCATCGCGCGCTTGATCAGCTGGTCGGCCGCTTCGCGGGACAGATCGCTTGCGCCGTAAGTCGCGCCCGCCTGCCCGGCGAGGCGGGTGCGGGCGAACGTTTCGACAGCCGGCGAGGATGCCGCGCGCATCGCTTCGGCGGCGGCGAGCAGCGCGAGGCGCTCGACCGCGGCGCGGGCGGTAAATTCGCCCGCGGGAGTGGCGAAGCTCTGTTCGATGAAGCCGGCCGCGGCCGACGCGCCCGGCAGATCGGCGGTCGCCTTCGCAAGGTCGGCCACCACCGAGAGAAGCGCCTCGCGATCCTGAACGAGCATGCGCAGCACGTCGAGACACAGCACGTTACCCGAGCCCTCCCAGATCGTGTTGATCGGGGCTTCGCGATAGACCCGCGGCATTGCTCCGTCCTCGATGAAGCCGTTGCCGCCCACGCACTCCATGGCTTCGGCGACGAAAGCGGGAGCCTGCTTGCAGATCCAGTATTTCGCGGCGGGGATCAGGAGGCGCGCACGCGCCCGTTCGCTCTCCTTCTCGGCGGACAGGTCGAGCGAGCGGCAAAGCCGCATGACGAGCGCGAGCGCCGCCTCCACTTCAAGAGCAAGGTCGGCCAGCACCGCCCGCATCAAGGGCTGGTCGGAAAGACGCTTGTTGAAGACGGTGCGGTGGCGCGCGTGATGGAGCGCCTGCGCGAGCGCGCCGCGCATCAGTCCCGCCGAGCCGACGGCGCAATCGGCGCGGGTGAGCTGAACGCTGCCCATGAGGGTCGCGATCCCGTCGCCCTGCGCGCCGATCCGCGAAGCGAAGGCGCCGTCGAACTCCACCTCCGTCGACGCATTGGAGCGATTGCCGAGCTTGTCCTTGAGGCGCTGGAACTGCAGTGCGTTCACCGTCCCGTCCGGCCGGAAGCGCGGGACGAGGAAGGCCGTGGGCCCGTCCTTGGTTTGCGCGAGCGCCAGGAAGGCGTCGCTCATCGGCGCCGACACGAACCACTTGTGTCCGGTGATCGCATAGCCGTCGTCCGTCGCCTCCGCGCGGGTTACGTTCGCCCGCACATCGGTGCCGCCCTGTCGCTCGGTCATGGCGATGCCGAGCGTCAGGCCGAACTTCTCCTCCCATGGCCGGAAGCTCGGGTCGTAGTGCCGCGTCACGACCTTCTTGATCATATCGGCCGTGGCCGCAGGCTCGCGCGCAAGCGCGGCGACGGCGGCGCGCGTCATCGTGACCGGATTCAGATGCCCGTTCTCGACCTGCGCCACCATGTAACAGCGGGCCGCGCGCGCCACCTCGGCAGGCGCGTCCTCGCGGGCTCCCTCCGCCGTCCAGGTCGAGGCGTGCAGGTTCGCGCCGATGCTCTCTCTCATGAAATGGTGGTAGGAGGGATGATATTCGACGACGTCGCGGCGGAAGCCCTTGGCGTCGAAGGCGTGCAGCTTGGGCAGGTTCTCGTTGGAGAGCCGCGCCTGTTCGAGCATGTGGGCGGATCCCCAGCGCCGTCCGAAGGCGGCGAGCATCAGGGCTTCGTCCGCAGCCCCATTGGCGGCGACCACTTCCTTGAGCGGCTCATCGCTCGCATAGAGATCGACATCGAGATAAGGGGGCGATTGGTTGAACCCCTCCTGCACAGCCATCATGGATTCCTTCTCGCGGGCGGCAGGCCGCCGGCCCCGTCTCGCTTGTGGGCCTTTCGAAGCGCCAACCCTAGCACGAATGCGCCGACGGTCGCGCCAGGCCTGCCCGGCTGTTGGCGGCGGAGCCGCGGATGGAAGGCTGGTCGCTGCTGGCGCTGGAGGTCATGTTCAGCGGGTGCGCGCTCGGTTTCGGCGTGTGGCAGCGCGTCTCGGTCCGCCGCGAGATGCGGCGGGACGCCGAACACGCCGCCTCCGAGAAGGCCCCCGCCGCTGACCGGCAGGGAGCAAGGCCCTCGCCCGCGTCCGCAAAGCCGGTCCGACGCCTGACCCGATGCGTCAGCGCGTCGACTGCGAGCCGACGCCAGGCCGCGCCCCGTTTGGGGACAAGTTGACGAAGGCGGCACGCGCGCGCTTGCCGGCGCTCTCCAGAGCGCATATACGTCGCGTTTTAATGAATGTCGCGCCCAAACCCTCGTTCGTTCTCCACCAGCGGCACTTGTTGGGGATCGACGGGCTTTCGCGCGAGGAGATCGTCGGCCTCCTCGATCTCGCCGAGGAATTCGTCCAGCTCAATCGCCAGATCGAGAAGAAGCGCTCCTCGTTGCGCGGCCGCACCCAGATCAACCTGTTCTTCGAGGTCTCGACCCGCACCCAGTCCTCCTTCGAGCTCGCCGGCAAGCGGCT
>DASUPI010000021.1:0-7925 GCA_036281135.1 Rhodoplanes sp.
CACCGAGCGCAACGCCAAACCGAAGCCCTTCAAGTGGACCGCCAAAGCCAATATCATCCTCGAGAAGAATGCACGTGCCAGGCGCGCGCTGGAAGAAGACCTCGCGGCGGGTACTAAATGAATGAGTCAGAACACTAGTGAAGCTGGGCTACCCCAGCGCCTAAGATCGTTCCCGGCTCGCCGGCGTGGCCGCTCTGCACGATGACCGCGACCGAATCCACCATCTCGGCCTTCACGTCCGCGACGGGGACGGTCCAGGCGCCGCGGCCCAGCCAGTCGCCGAGCTTGACCCAGCGGCGCACCACATTCGCGTAGGTGACGGTGCGGCCCTTGTTCTCGCCGCGCCGGATGCTCACGGGCACTGTGCTCGCCACGGCCCACAGCCAGACCTCGCCGGCCAGCCCTTCCTCGCCCTTGCCGACGGTGACCGACACCTGCCCGTTCACGACCGCGATCTCGACTGTCACGGAGAGATGCGCGCCGCGGCTTCGCGCCGTGTCGACCGCTTTCTCGATCGCGGCTCTGTCGCTGCCGAGCGCATGCGCCGCTCCGTTGACCACGACCTGCGGCGTGTAGACGTCGCCATCGCCGCGCATGAGTGAATAGGCCTTCTGGCGCGCCGTGTGCCGCGGATCGGCGAGCGTGTCCTTCCAGCCGAGATAATCCCAGTAGTGGACCGGCAGGCTGACGACAACGAGCGCCGGGTCATTTCTCAGTTCGCCGAGAAGCTTGTCGGCGGGCGGACAGGACGAGCACCCTTGGCTGGTGAACAGTTCGACGACTGCACGCGGCTCTGCGTGCGCACCAAGAGCAATTCCTCCCAATATCGCGACGGCGACAATGCCGACAGTCGACCCGCGGCCTGCGATCATCTATCCAACCTCGCCTCGTCTTCAGGTCGCGCACAAACCCGCACCCGCCGCGCACCGCGCGCGGACGTGCTCTGCGACGGATCGATGCTTCCTGATCAGGCGCGCGTTCCCATGAATCGCCGGAACATGCGCGCAACGGTCGTGAATAGTATGCTTGATCGATCACCTGCCACTCACTTCGCAGTGAGATTGGCGCGTGCCGCAGCAATGTGATCGAGTTTGCGGCGCTAACGCAGACCGGCGGCGGCGCCGCCGGTCTGCATCGACTTGCTCACGCGGCGAGCTGGCGCAGCACGTAATGCAGGATCCCGCCGTTCCGGAAATATTCGAGTTCCTCGAGCGTATCGATGCGGCAGATCAGCGGCACGCGCTGCAATTTACCGTCCGCCCCGACGATTTCGGCGACGAGCCGCTGACGCGGCTTGAGTTCGCCCTGCAATCCGCGGAGGGTCACCTGCTCGCTGCCCTTCAAGCCGATTGTCTGCCACGACGCGCCTTCCTCGAAGACCAGGGGAACGACGCCCATGCCGATTAGATTGGAGCGGTGGATGCGCTCGAAGGATTGCGCGATCACGGCGCGGATGCCGAGCAAGGCGGTGCCTTTTGCCGCCCAGTCGCGCGACGAGCCGGTGCCGTATTCCTTGCCGGCGAAAACAACGAGCGGAACGTTCTCGCTCTTGTAACGCATGGCCGCTTCGTAGATCGGCATCTGCTCTTTCGACGGATAATGGATCGTGACGCCGCCTTCGACGCCCGGGACCATCTGGTTCTTGATGCGGATATTGGCGAAGGTGCCGCGCATCATCACTTCGTGATTGCCGCGCCTTGTGCCGTACTGATTGAAGTCGGGCGGCGCGACATGGTGCGCGATCAGATACTGCCCGGCGGGCGAAGCGACCTTGATCGATCCGGCCGGCGAGATGTGGTCGGTCGTGATCGAGTCGAGGAACAGGCCGAGGATGCGCGCATCGATGACATTCGTGAGCGGCTGCGGCTGGCGCGTCATGCCGGCGAAATAGGGCGGATTCTGCACATAGGTCGAATCGTGGTCCCAGGAGTAAGTGAGGCCGCCCTTCACCGCGATCTTGCTCCAATTCGCATCGCCCTTGAATACGTTCGCGTATTTGCGCACGAAGATCTGCTTGGTGATCGTCTTCTTCATGGCCGCGTTGATCTCGCGGCTGGACGGCCAGATGTCCTTGAGAAAAACCTTCTTGCCCGCTTTGTCGACCCCCAGCGGGGTTCTTGCCGGATCGAAATTCATCGTGCCGGCGAGCGCATAGGCGACGACGAGCGGCGGCGAGCCGAGATAGTTGGCGCGCACGTCGGGATTGATGCGGCCCTCGAAATTACGGTTCCCCGACAGCACCGAGGCGGCGATGATGTCGTGCTCGCTGATCGCCGCGGAGATTTCCGCCGGCAGCGGCCCGGAATTGCCGATACAGGTCGTGCAGCCGAAGCCGACCAGATTGAATCCGAGCTTGTCGAGATCCTTCTGCAGCCCCGACTTCGCGAGATATTCGGCGACGACCTGCGAGCCGGGCGCGAGCGAGGTCTTCACCCACGGCTTCACCGTCAGTCCCTTTTCCACCGCCTTTCGCGCCAGAAGCCCCGCCCCCATCATCACCGTGGGGTTCGAGGTGTTGGTGCAGGAGGTGATCGCGGCGATGACCACGTCGCCATGGCCGAGATCATGCTTGCGCCCGTCCACAGGCACGCGCTTGTCCGCTTCGCCGGCCTTGCCGAACTCCTCGGCGAGCGCGCGGGCGAACCCGTTCTTCACCGACTTGAGCGGCACGCGATCCTGGGGGCGCTTCGGCCCGGCGAGCGAAGGCTCGACCGAGGCGAGGTCGAGCTTGAGCACCTCGGTGAACACCGGGTCGGGCGTGTTCCGGGTGCGGAACATGCCTTGCGCCTTGGCATAGGCCTCGACGAGCTTGACGCGTGTTTCGGAGCGGCCGGTGCCCCGTAGATATTCGAGCGTGTCGGCATCGACCGGGAAGAAGCCGCAGGTCGCGCCGTATTCCGGCGCCATATTGCCGATGGTCGCGCGATCGGCGATCGACAGGCTCGCAAGGCCCGGACCGAAGAACTCGACGAAACGGCCCACCACGCCGCGCTTGCGCAAGATCTGCGTCACCGTGAGCACGAGATCGGTCGCGGTCACCCCCTCGCTCAGCTTGCCGTCGAGCTTCATGCCGACGACTTCGGGAAGCACCATCGAGTAGGGCTGGCCGAGCATGGCCGCTTCCGCCTCGATCCCGCCCACGCCCCAGCCGAGCACAGAAAGTCCGTTCACCATCGTGGTGTGCGAATCGGTGCCGACCAGCGTGTCGGGATAGGCGAGCTCCGCTTTCACGGTCTTGCCGTCAAGCCGCGCCTCCCCTTTCGAGGTCCACACCGTCTGCGACAGGTATTCGAGATTGACCTGGTGGCAGATGCCGGTGCCCGGCGGAACGACGCGGAAGTTCTCGAACGAGAGCTGCGCCCATTTGAGGAAGCGGTAGCGCTCCTGGTTCTGCTTGTACTCCTCGGTCACGTTCTTCTTGAATGAGTCGCTGGCGCCGAAAAAGTTGACGAGCACCGAGTGGTCGATGACAAGGTCGACCGGAACGAGCGGATTGATCTTTTTCGGATCGCCGCCGAGATTCTTCATGGCGTCGCGCATGGCGGCAAGATCGACCACCGCCGGCACGCCGGTGAAGTCCTGCATCAACACGCGCGCCGGCCGGAACGGGATTTCGCGTTCGGACCTCTTGGTCTTCAACCAATGGGCGACCGCCTGGATGTCCTCCTTGGTGACCGTGTGCCCGTCCTCGTGACGGAGCAGGTTCTCGAGCAGCACCTTCATCGAGAAGGGGAGGCGGGAAATGCCCTTCAGGCCGTTCTTTTCCGCCACCGGCAGGCTGTAATAGACGTAGTTCCGGTTGCCGAGCTTGAGCGTTCGGGTGCACTTGAAGCTGTCGATCGAGGTCATGGCGGCGCTCTTCCATTCCGGCCGAAGGGAGCCGGGTGTCTTTCTACATATATTCTCAGGGGTGCCGTTTGTTCACCCGCCGGAGATGCGCCGGACGCGTTGTCTTCGCCGGCCGGCAGAGCTTCTCACGGGCGGCTTATAAGAGCTTTCCTTCCGTTCTGCTATACGACTTCTAAACAGCGGATTCGGTGAGACGTCCAGTCCGGGGGCGGTCGAACGATCGATGTCTTTTCCAGAAAAACAGTTGAGGGCCGTTCCGGCGCGCCGCCGGATTGGCGCGTCGCGGCGTTCGGGCTGCTCGACTCCGGGGATGGCTCGGCCGAGCCGACCACCCGCGTCCGGTAGGACGGGCCGGGGCGGGCCCGGCTGATGGAGCTGATCGGGCGGGATGTTGCCTGCGTGCGCGGCGGGCGCGAGGTGTTTGCGGGCGTTGGTTTCCGCGTCGGCGCCGGGCAGGCCCTCATATTGGTCGGTCCGAACGGGGCGGGGAAAAGCTCGCTCTTGCGCCTCGTCGCCGGGCTGCTGCGTCCGGCGGCCGGGCGGATCGAGCTGACCGGGGGAGAGGCGGAACTGAGCGTGCCGGAACAGGCCCATTATCTCGGCCATCAGGACGCCCTGAAGTCGTCGCTGACCGTCCGCGAAAACCTGAAATTCTGGGCCGAGTTTCTGGGCGGGGCGGGCGCTGCCCTTGAGAGCGCGCTTGCCGCCGTGGGGCTCGACGAACTTGCCGATCTCCCGGCCGCCTATCTCTCGGCGGGCCAAAGGCGGCGTCTCTCGATCGCACGGCTGCTTGCGGTTCCGCGCCGGCTCTGGCTGCTCGATGAGCCGACGGCCGCACTCGATGTCGCGGCGCAGGCACGGTTGGCCGAGCTGATGCGGGCGCATCTGGCCGGCGGCGGCATGCTCCTTGCCGCCACGCATGGCCCGCTCGGGCTCGCGGGCGCCAACGAGCTGCGCCTGGGAGGGACATGATGCGTCCAATCGGAGGACCTCGTTTCGTTCATCCCGATGGGCGGCGGTCCCCATCCTCCCCCGCGCAGCAGCGGTGGAGGGGAACCGCCCATCGCAGGCAAGCTCGCGCAGCCTGCGCAGGCTTGGCTGCGTCGGCGGTGGAGGGGGCGTTTGAGTCGGTGCGCGCTTGCCCCCTCCACCATGCTGCGCGTGGTTCCCCTCCCCCGTTTCACGGGGGAGGATGCAGAAAAGCGCGCCGGCGAGGTAAGCGTTCGCGCTCTCCGCACGGTCGCGTCCCATGATCCCGCTCCGTGCCCTTCTCCTGCGCGACATGCGCATCGCCATCCGCATCGGGGGCGGGGCGATGATGGGCGTGCTGTTCTTTCTCGTGGTGGTGACGCTGACGCCATTCGCGCTCGGCCCCGACCTTGCCCTGCTGCGGCGGGTCGGCCCGGCAATCCTGTGGATAGGCGCCCTGCTCGCCTCGCTGCTTGCCCTCGACCGACTGTTCGCCGCCGATCATGACGATGGCTCGCTCGACCTGATCCTCACCGGCCGCCTGCCGCTTGAATTCGCTTGCGCGGCGAAGGCGCTGGCGCATTGGCTGACCACCGGGCTGCCGCTGGTGGCGGTCACGCCCGTGCTGGGGCTGTTCCTCAATCTCGAGCCGGCCGCGACCGGCGCGGTGATGCTCACGCTCCTCGCCGGCACACCGGCGCTCACCTTCATCGGTCTGATCGGGGCGGCGCTCGCGGTGGCGTTGCGGCGCGGCGGCCTGCTCCTCCCGGTCCTGGTGTTGCCCCTGACCGTGCCGGTGCTGATCTTCGGCGTTGCCGCCGCCAACGCCGCAATCATCGGGCCGATGCCGTTCGGCACCCCGTTCACGCTGCTGTGCGCGCTCACGCTGATGAGCCTCGTCATCGGCCCGTTCGCCGCCGCCGCGACCCTGCGTCATGGGCTGGAGTGACATGCGGGAATCGCAGCCGCCCTCAACCCGCATCCGTACAACTGCCGCATTGCGCGCCCGCTCCCCGAAGATTAAGAAAAGGCCGATGTTTGTGCTGACCGACCTCGCAAATCCGAGCCGGTTCCTGAAGCTCGTCGACAGCGTTCTGCCCTGGCTTGCCGCTGCGACGGCGCTCGCCTTCGTGGTCGCGCTCGTTCAAGTTTATGGTGCGCCCGACGACTACCAGCAGGGCGCAACCGTCAAGATCATGTTCCTGCATGTGCCGGCGGCGTGGCTCGCCATGTTCTGCTGGGCGATGATGAGCCTATCGGCGCTCGGCACGCTCGTGTTCCGCCACCCCCTGGCCGATGTCGCGGCCAAGACCGCCGTTCCGCTCGGGGCCGCGTTCACCTTGATCTGTCTGGTCACCGGCTCGCTGTGGGGCCGCCCGATGTGGGGGACCTACTGGGTGTGGGACGCGCGGCTCACCTCGGTGCTTATCCTGTTCATCATGTATCTCGGCCTGCTCGCGCTGTGGCGCAGCGTCGACGACCCCGCCCGCGCCGGCCGCGCCGCCGCCATCCTCACGCTGGTCGGGGCGGTCAACCTGCCGATCATCAAATTCTCGGTCGATTGGTGGAACACGCTGCACCAGGGCGCGTCAGTGGTCCGCGCCGACGGACCCGCCATTCATCCGAGCATTCTCGTGCCGCTACTCATGATGGCGGTCGCCTTCACGCTGTTGTTCGTCACGCTCCATCTGGCCGCCATGCGCAACGAAATCTTGCGCCGCCGCGTGCGGACCCTGCGTCTCCTGCAGGCGCAGGCCGCTCCGGGAGTGTAGCCATGGGATTAGGCGTGCACGCTTATTTCATCATCGCCTCCTACGGGGTCGCCTTCGCGATCATCGCGGGCCTGATCGCCTGGGTCGCCGTGGATTACCGCCGTCAGCGGCGCATTCTCGCCGATCTCGAGCGACGCGGGGTGACGCGCCGCTCCGCCAATATTCGGCCGACGCCGATCGAGGGGACGGCATGACCGCGCTTCCGACCGACGAGCAGGCGCGCCCGCGGCGCTGGATTGTTCTGTTTCCGCTCGCGCTTTTCCTCGCGCTGGCCGCCCTGTTCCTTTACAGGCTCGGCGCGGGCGACCCGTCGGCGATTCCATCCGCTTTGATCGGCCGGCCCGCCCCCGAAACCGACCTGCCGCCGCTCGCGGGCCTCGTTCGCGACGGCAAGCCGGTGCCCGGCCTGAACGCCGCCGATCTCAAGGGGCAGGTGACGGTCCTCAATGTGTGGGGCTCGTGGTGCGTGCCTTGCCGCGACGAGGCCCCCTTGCTGATGCGCATGGCTGCGGACAGGCGCTATCGGCTGGTCGGCCTCAACTACAAGGACGAGGCCGACAATGCGCTCAATTTCCTGGAGCGTTTCGGCAATCCGTTCGTCGCCGTCGGCGCCGACGTGAATGGACGGGGCGCGATCGATTGGGGCGTCTACGGCGTTCCCGAAACCTTTGTGATTGGCCGCGACGGCATGATTGCTTACAAGCTCGTCGGACCGATCACGCCTGCCAATCTCTCGCCGCTGAGGCTCGCGATCGAGAAGGCGCTCGCCACCGGATCGTGAGCCTTTCCGTCTGAACCTATGCCCGCGCGGTTTACCCGCGCCAAACGCTTGATGACACGCGCCCGGGTCGCCGTCGTGCGACCCGCGCTTCCCAGGGGAGGAACCGCTGTGACATAACCAAAAATTGTGTTTCAACTCGTGTTTTGTGCAACGAAAATGAAGAGGTCAGCATGGCAGAGCAAAAAATTGGCAACCCGGCGGTCGTCGGCCTGGCAGGCTTCGGCCTCACGACGATGGTTCTGCAGTTCCACAATGTCGGTTGGATTGGCATCGGGCCGGTGATCTGGCTGGGCCTGATCTTCGGCGGGCTGGCGCAAATGATCGCCGGCTTGCAGGAAATGAAAACCGGCAACAATTTCGGGTACTGCGCCTTCACCGCCTATGGCTGCTTCTGGATCTCGCTCGCGCTCCTTCTCATTGGCAATCACTACAACCTTTACGTCTCGAACAAGACCGATATCGGCTGGTTCCTGATCGCCTGGACCGCGTTCACCGCCATCCTGTGGGTCGGCTCCATGCGCCTCAACGGGGCGCTCGCGCTCACATTCACGCTG
>DASUPI010000022.1:0-10379 GCA_036281135.1 Rhodoplanes sp.
TCGCCGGGCGAGCGGTCGGCGCGCGCATCCTCGTCGCGGAAGCAGGGCGCGATCTGGAAGTAGCGATCGAAGCCCGAGATCATGATGAGCTGCTTGAACTGCTGCGGCGCCTGCGGCAGCGCGTAGAATTTTCCCGGATGCAGGCGCGACGGCACGAGAAAATCGCGCGCGCCTTCCGGGCTCGACGCGGTGAGGATCGGCGTCTGGAATTCGAAGAAGCCGTGCTCCTTCATGCGCCGCCGCAGCGAATCGATGATCGCGCCGCGCAGCATGATGTTCTTGTGCAGGCGCTCGCGCCGCAGATCGAGAAAGCGATAGCGCAGCCTGATGTCCTCGGGATATTCCTGGTCGCCGAACACGGGCATCGGCAGCTCGGCGGCGGGGCCGAGCGCCTCGATCGCGCTCGCATAGACCTCGACCGCGCCGGTCGGGAGATCCGGGTTTTCCGTTCCCGGCGGGCGCGGGCGCAGCTTGCCGTCAACCTTCACGACCCATTCCGAGCGCAACGTCTCGGCGACCGCAAAGGCGGGCGAATCCGGGTCGATCACGCACTGCGTGACGCCGTAATGGTCGCGCAGATCGATGAACAGCACGCCGCCATGGTCGCGGATGCGGTGGCACCAGCCGGACAGGCGCACGTCTTGGCCGACATCGCTCGCGCGCAGTTCGCCGCAGCTATGAGTGCGATAGCGATGCATCCGGGCTTTCCGAGCGGAGCGTTTCCAAGCGACGCCTGCCCTCGGACTTGATCCGGGGGTGGGAACCGGTTCGCCGTGGAAAACGCGACCAACCAAAAAAACGGCGCGCGATTTACCCCGCACGCGGAGGCCGGAAGGTGCATGCGCCCCCCGCTTTGTCAAGAATGGCTCGCCGCGCATTGGTCAAGGATGACGCCGCGCGCGCCGGAGCGCCTCGACATCGCTCTCCCCGGCGGGGAGAGAGCCTGTCCTCGGGCTTGACCCGAGAATCGGCGAGAATCACGCGAGCCGGAAAAAAGGGGAACCTTGACCTCTCCCGTATTCCCCTCACACAGAATCTCGATCCGAAACACATCCTCCCCCGCGCGCGGGGGAGGGGAACCGCCCATCGCAGGCAAGCTTGCGCAGCCTGCGCAGGCTTGGCTGCGTCGGCGGTGGAGGGGGCCGAGCTTGCGTGTACGCCCGCTGCCCCCTCCACCATGCTGCGCATGGTCCCCCTCCCCCGTTTTCACGGGGGAGGATGAAATCGAACGACCGTTCCATCCATCAGAGATCGAACGCACGGCGAACGGCCGGAGTTCGCGCCCGCGACAGGGGCGCGACAGCCGGCGCGCGGTCGGCTATCAAGCGCCGACCCTTAAGCAACGAGCCATCCTATGCAAACGATGACGACTGCGGAGGCGACGGTCGCCTCGCTGCTCGCGCACGAAATCCGCACCCTTTACGCCCTACCGGGCGTGCACAACGATCATCTGTTCGATGCGCTGTTCCAGGCCTCCGATCGTATCCGCGTGATCCATACCCGCCACGAACAGGGCGCAGCCTATATGGCTCTCGGCGCCGCGCTCGCGACCGGCCGCCCGCAGGCCTATGCGGCTGTCCCGGGGCCGGGCCTCCTCAACACCGGAGCGGCGCTGCTCACCGCGTATTCGATGAACGCGCCGGTGCTCGCCCTGATCGGGCAGATTCCGGACGCCGATATCGGGCGCGGGCTCGGCCATCTGCATGAAATCCGCGACCAGGCCGGTATTCTGTCGCGTCTCGTCGACTTCACCGCCCGCATCCGTTCGCCCGGAGAAGCCTCCGGCCTGGTCGCGCAGGCTTTGCAGGCGATGGCGAACGGCCGGCCGGGCCCGGCCGCGCTCGAATGCGCGATGGACGTGTGGGGACAGAGCGCGCCTGTCTCGCTCGTCCCTCCCCACGCGCCGTCGCCGCCCGAGATCGACGAGGACGCGGTGCTGGCCGCTGCGAAAAGACTCGGAGGCGCGAAACATCCGATGATCGTGTGCGGCGGCGGCGCCCAGGACGCCTCCGCCGAGGTCACGCTGTTGTCCGAGATGCTGCAGGCGCCCGTGCTTGCCTATCGGCGCGGGCGCGGCGTGCTCGACAGCCGCAACCCGCTCAGCGTCACGCTACCGCTCGGCCGCGAATTGTGGGGCGAGGCGGATGTGGTGCTCGCGGTCGGCACGCGCCTGCTGATGCAGTTCCGGCAGTGGGGCATCGATGACGAACTCGCGATCATCCGCGTCGACGCCGACCGGGAAGAGCCGGCGCGGTTCTGCAAGCCGGCGGCGGCGCTGATCGGCGACGCCGCGCCCATCCTGCGGCGGCTGATCGACGTCTTGCCTGCGCACAACGCCAAGCGCCCCTCCCGGCACGACGAGATGAAGGCCCGGCAGGCGCGTTGGGCGGGAAGGCTGCAAAAGCTCGCGCCGCAGCTCGCATTTCTCGATGCGATCCGCTCGGAGCTTCCGGAGGATGGCGTCTTCGTCGACGAGGTGACGCAGCTCGGCTTCGTCGCGCGCATCGCCATGCCGGTCTACCGGCCGCGCACCTTCCTGTCGCCCGGCTATCAGGACCCGCTCGGCTGGGGCTATGCGACCGCGCTCGGGGCAAAGCACGCTTGCGCCGACAAGCCGGTCGTTTCGATCAATGGCGACGGCGGCTTTCTCTTCACGGCGAACGAGCTTGCGACGGCGATGCTCCATCGCATTCCGCTCGTCGCGATCGTGTTCGCGGACGGCGCGTTCGGCAATGTTCGCCGCATCCAGGAGGAGAACTTCGGCAACCGGCTGATCGCCTGCGACCTCGCCAATCCCGACTTTGTGCGTTTCGCGGAGAGCTTCGGGGCGGCGGCAGAGCGCGCCCGCACGCCGGAGGAGCTTCGTGCGGCGCTCGCCCGCGGCTTTGCCAGGACCGATGTCCCCACGGTGATCGAAGTGCCGGTGGGGCCCTTCCCGAGCCCTTGGGAGTTCATCCACATGCCGCGACTGCGCGGAGGCTGAGCTGCAAGTCATTCGCATAAGCTTCTGCGCGAACACGTGAATCTCCTGAGTTTCCCTCGGCGCCTGTCGATGCTAGCGCTTGCCGCATGGACCAGCCGCGTTTCGGCTCTGGGAGCGGCGAATGAGCGAACGCTTGGCGCGTTACGGCCTCGTCCTGATCTCACTCGCGGGACTTGCGATCGGCCTCGCCGCCTGGCTCGCCGGAGAAGGAAGGCTCGCCTCTTGGGCCTGGGCCCTCGGTACCGCGCCGGTCGTCGCAGCGCTCGCGATCACGATCGTTCGCGACCTCATGGCCGGACGAATGGGCGTCGATGCGGTCGCCTTCGTGTCGATGAGCGCGGCGCTCGCGCTCGGAGAGGAGTTGGCGGGCGTGGTCGTCGCCATCATGTATGCCGGCGGCAATGTGCTCGAGCAGATCGCCGTCGCGCGCGCGGAGCGCGACCTCAGATCGCTGGTCGACCGCGCCCCGCGGGTCGCCCATCGGCGGCGCAACGATCACATCGAGGATGTCCCGATCGAAGCGGTCGCGATCGGCGACCTGCTTCTCGTGCGCGCCGGGGAGGTCATCCCCGTCGACGGCGCGGTGATGGGCGCCGAAGCATTGATCGATGAGTCGGCGCTGACGGGCGAGCCTCTTCCGGTCCTGCGCCGCGCCCTCGATCAGGTGCGCAGCGGCACGGTCAATGCCGGCGAGCCTTTCGCCATGCGCGCGAGCGCGACGGCCGGCGAAAGCACCTATGCCGGGATCGTCCGGCTCGTCACCGCCGCGCAGACCGCGAAGGCGCCGTTCATCCGCCTTGCCGACCGCTACGCCTTGCTGCTCCTGCCGGCGACGCTTTTCGTCGCGGGTGCGGCCTATCTCTGGTCGGGCGATCCGATCCGGGCGCTCGCCGTGCTTGTCGCATCGACCCCCTGCCCGCTCATTCTCGCCGCTCCCGTCGCCTTCATCGCCGGGGTTTCCCAGGCGGCCCGCCACGGCGTTCTGGTCAAGGGCGGCGGCGCGCTCGAAGCGCTGGCGCGAACGCATACGGTGATGTTCGACAAGACCGGAACGCTGACCGTGGGCGGGGCGCGCCTGGTCGCGATCGAGACCGCGCCGGGGGAGAGCGCCGAGACGGTGCTTCGACTCGCCGCGTCCTTGGAACTGGCCTCCCATCATATCGCCGCCGAAGCGATTGTCGCCGCCGCGACCGCGCGCGGCCTCCCCCTCGCGGTTCCGGACGGCGTGCGCGAGACGCTCGGCTCGGGCGTCGAAGGAACGGTCGAGGGACGAAAGCTGTGCGTCGGTGCGCCGTCGCTCGTATTCGGGACGGCTCGGCCGCCCGACTGGGCGATCCGGGCGCTGCGCCGCGCTTCCTGGCGGGCGGCGCTGAGCGTGTTCGTTTCGGTGGACGGCCGCGCGGTCGGCGCGCTCCTGCTTGCCGACGAATTGCGCACCGAGACCCCGCGCGCCATTCAGGCGCTGCGCCGGGCCGGCATCGGCCGCATCATGATGGTCACGGGCGATCGCGCCGAGGCGGCCGAGACGATCGGGGCGGCGCTCGACCTCGACGAAGTGCTCGCCGACCGGAGCCCGTCGGACAAGGTTAACGCCGTCGCCACCGAGCAGCGCCTCAATCCGACCCTGATGGTCGGCGACGGCATCAACGACGCGCCCGCGCTGGCGGCGGCCGGCGTCGGAATCGCCATGGGCGCGCGCGGCGCCAGCGCGTCCTCGCAAGCTGCCGACGTGGTGATCCTGGTCGACCGGCTCGATCGCGTGTCGCAGGCGGTCACGATCGCGCGGCGGGCGCGGCGGATCGCGGTGGAGAGCATCGTCGCCGGGATGGCGCTGTCGGGGCTCGCCATGATCGCGGCGGCCTTCGGGTTTCTCACTCCGGTCGCCGGCGCCCTCATCCAGGAAGGAATCGACGTCGTCGTGATCCTCAACGCCTTGCGCGCGCTCGGCCCCGGACGCGGGGTGATGGCCCGCCTGCATACGCTGCCTTCGGCCGCGGCGCGCGACCTGCACGAGGGGCACGAAGTCCTCGACAAGGCGCTCGACCGCCTGCGCAGCATCGCGGATGCTGTCGACGACGCCAATCCCGAGCGAGCCTGCGAACTGATCGCCGAAGCGAACGCCATCGTCGCCGAGCAGGTGGTTCGGCACGAGCGCAACGACGAGGCCGCGGTCTATCCGCGGCTCACCAAGTTCCTGCCTGACGGGCATGGGCTCTCGGCCATGAGCCGGGCGCACCGCGAAATCCTGCATCTCGCCCGGTTGCTCGCACGCCTCGCCGATGGCGTGCGGCCGCAGGATGTCGACCGTTACCTCCTCCGCGATGCGCAGCGGGTGATCGAGTCGATCGAGGCGCTGGTGCGCCTCCACAATGCCCAAGAGGAAGATATTTACGAACACGCGACCGCGGCCTAACCTCAAACGGGCTCAGCGCGTTACGCCCGAAATCCTCCTCGACCTTGCCGCACCCGCTCTATATGATGCTTTGACAATGACAAAAACCGCGTAAAAACGATATCTTGGGGGGTGATTCTCATTCTGTTCGTCCTGTCGAGAGCCGTTTGCCAAAAGCGATGTTGATCGAGGACCCGCGTTTGCGACTCGCTCGAGGGAGCAACCATGCTTCCTTCGCGGCGGAGCTGATCACAACGACCGAGGACCTCGCTGCCGCGTGCGAGCGCATGGCGCGCCACCCCTACGTGACCGTCGATACCGAGTTCCTGCGCGAGTCGACCTACTACCCCCTGCTATGCGTTGCCCAGGTGGCGAGTCCGGCCGAAGCGGCCGTCATCGACGCGCTCGCCGCGGAAATCGATCTCGGCCCGTTCTATGCGCTGATGGCGAACGAACGGGTGACCAAGGTCTTCCATGCCGCCCGCCAGGATGTGGAGATCATCTGGCATCAGGCGTCGCTGATCCCGCGTCCGCTGTTCGACACCCAGGTCGCCGCAATGGTTTTGGGGTATGGCGACGCGATCTCCTACGATCAGCTCGTCCAGCGCATCACCGGCGACGCCCTCGACAAGTCGAGCCGCTTCACCGACTGGGCGCGCCGGCCGCTGACGTCGTCGCAGACATCCTATGCGATCTCCGACGTCACGCATCTGCGCAACGTCTATCTCGCGCTCGCGGCCGCTCTCGCCGAGCGCGGGCGCACCAATTGGGTCGATGAGGAAATGGAAATCCTCACCTCGCCCGAGACCTACCGCGCCGACCCGGAGACGGCCTGGGAAAGGCTGAAAAGCCGCGTGCGCAAGCCGAAGGAACTCGCAATCCTGATCGAGCTTGCCGCCTGGCGGGAACGCGAAGCGCAACTGCGCGACGTGCCGCGCGGTCGCGTGCTCAAGGACGAGGTCATCGGCGATATCGCCATTCAGGCGCCGACGACGCCCGAGGGTCTTGCGGCGTTGCGTTCGCTGCCGAAGGGTTTCGAACGTTCCAAATGGGGCCAGGACATTCTCGACGGCGTCAGGCGCGGCCTCTCGCGCGATCCGAAAACGCTGCCGCGGCTCGAGCGCACGCGCGCCCAGGCCAATGCGAGCGCGACGGTAGAGCTCCTGAAAGTGCTGTTGCGGATGACGGCCGAGAAACACGGCGTCGCCGCCAAGGTGATTGCGACGGTGGACGATCTCGAGCGGATCGTTGCCCACGACAACGCCGATGTCCGCGCGCTCAAGGGCTGGCGCCGAGAACTATTCGGCGAAAAAGCGCTCGCCCTCAAGCACGGCGACCTCGCGCTCGCCATCGAGCGCAACCGCGTCATAGCCGTTGACCGGCAGCCCGGCTCAGCTTGAGACGGAAATCGACTCGCGCCCGATCAGGCGCGCAAGCTGTCGCAGCCGGTTGTAGAGGCGCTCCCCGCCCAGCGCGGAGTACCGGCCCTTCAGCGAGAGGACGAGCTGGCCGCGAATGACCGCGAGCGGCACCTCGGGCAGAATGCCGGGCATCGCGGCCGATATCAGGTAGGCAACCCGCAACGCGCCCCCGAGAACGCGCGCACGGTCGATCATCCGGGCGCTCGCGAGCTCGCGCACATGCGGCGACAGCTCGCCCTCCCACAGCCCGACATGGCGGAAAAACACCGCAAGAGCGAGATAGGCGCGCCCGGGGTGATCGACGCCGAGAAAGCTCGCATGCGCGATGATGTTGAGCGACTGCTCGCCCCGGTAATCGGGATGCGCCCGCCAGCCGATGTCGGCGAGGAGACAGGCGGCATGGCGGAGGCGCACCTCTTCCGCCGTCTCCTCGATCTTCGACGAGGACATGAACCGGTCGGTCCAGCGGATCAACTCCTTGCCGTGCTGCGGCGAACGCGAGCGCAGCACGTTGAGGTCGGTCGCCGCAGCGAGCAGCGCGTCGCGCTTTCGCTCCTTTCCCGTGAGAAGCGAATAGAGAAGCCCCTCGCGCACCCCGGCCGCGGAGATCACGATCTCGCGCGGCTTGGCGCGCCGGATGATGTGCTCCATCACCAGCGCGGCATAACCGAGCAAAGGCCGCCGCGCGTCCGTCACCGCCTCGATCTGCGACAGCATGTCGGGATTGACGCGCCGCACGAGGCGGACGAATTCGAGCGCCTCCTTGGCGGGGATCGAATAGCCATGCATCACGTGCAGCGGAT
Source organism: Rhodoplanes sp. (assembly GCA_036281135.1). Classification (GTDB taxonomy): domain Bacteria; phylum Pseudomonadota; class Alphaproteobacteria; order Rhizobiales; family Xanthobacteraceae; genus Rhodoplanes. The sequence continues at coordinate 7,600 of DASUPI010000022.1, forward strand.
AGCCCGTCTGGCGCATGTGCAGGCGGGCGAGCGCACGCCACGTGCCGCCGACTGAATAGAAGGCGCGGTCCGCGCCCGCCGACAGAAACCGCACCCCGCCGAGCGTCGTTTCGACGATCTTCTCCGCCTTCTTCAGCGACTTCTCGGAAATGTCCTGGAGCGCGAGCCCGCCCAGCGGCACCGTGGTGGCCGCCCTGCTTCGCGAGCCGCGCAAGTCGATGAGTTCGAGCGATCCGCCGCCGAGATCTCCGACCAGGCCGTCGGGTTCGTGAATGCCGGACAGAACGCCGAGAGCCGACAGCTCCGCCTCCCGCTTGCCGGAGATGACGTCGATCTTGACGCGGCAGATCTTCTCGGCCTCCTGGATGAACTCCGGACCGTTCACGGCGTCGCGGCACGCGGCGGTGGCGATGATCCACAGCCGGTGCGCGCCCATCGCGTCGCACAGCGACCGGAAGCGCCGCAGCGACGAAAGCGCCCGCTCCACTGCGTCGCGCGCGAGCAGACCGGTCGATTGGACCTCGCGCCCGAGCCCGGCGAGCACCTTCTCGTTGAAGATCGGCGTGGGACTGCGGGTCAGGCCTTCATAGGCGACGAGGCGAACGGAGTTCGATCCGATGTCGATGACCGCAATGGGCGGGCCGTGATCAAGACGGCCCTTGGCAGCCCCGTGGCTCGCTCGATTTCGGCTAGGCACGTTCTCCCCGCCGCGTGAGGCTGCGGGGCGACGATTCCTTGAGCGATTTTCCGCGGCCGGACAGGCTCGGATTGGTCATGAAATACTTGTGCGCATTGAACGGCTCTTCGCCCGCGGGGACCTTGATACGCGTCCATGTTCCGTCAGGCAAGAGCATCCAGCTCTGCTGGTTGTCCTTGAGATTGGCGATCATGATCTGATCGAGCACCTGCTGATGCACGGTCGGATTGAGGATCGGGCAGAGCGCCTCGACCCGGCGGTCGAGATTGCGCGGCATCATGTCGGCCGACGAGATGTAGACATGCGCCTTCGGGTGCGGCAGCCCGTGGCCGCCGCCGAAGCAGTAGATGCGGCTGTGCTCGAGAAACCGCCCGACGATCGATTTCACCCGGACGTTCTCGGACAGGCCGCTCACCCCCGGGCGCAGGCAGCAGATGCCGCGCACCACGAGATCGATCGGAACCCCCGCCTGCGAGGCCTCGTAGAGCGCATCGACGATGCCGGGATCGACCAGCGAGTTCATTTTCATCCAGATCGCCGCCGGCCGGCCGGCTCGCGCATGGGAAATTTCCTGGGCGATGTGATCCATGATGCGCTTGCGCAGATTGAGCGGTGAGGCGGCCATGCGCTCGAGCCCGGCGGGCTCCGCATAGCCGGTAATGAAATTGAAGATGCGGGCGACATCGCGCGCAATGGCCGGGTCCGCGGTGAAGAAGGACAGATCGGTGTAAGCCCGCGCCGTCACCGGGTGATAATTGCCCGTGCCGGTGTGGACATAGGATAAAGGCGACCCGCCCTCCCGACGCACGACCAGCGACAGCTTGGCGTGCGTCTTCAACTCGATGAACCCGTACACGACCTGCGCGCCGGCCCGCTCCAGATCGCGCGCCCAGCGGATGTTCGCCTCCTCATCGAAGCGCGCCTTCAACTCGACGACCGCGGTGACCGACTTGCCCAGTTCGGCCGCCTCCGCGAGCGTCTTCACGATCGGGCTGTCCTTCGAGGTGCGGTACAGCGTCTGCTTGATCGCGACCACGTCGGGGTCGTGCGCCGCCTGCTGCAGAAACTGCACGACGACGTCGAACGACTCGTAAGGATGGTGGACGATCAAGTCCTTCTGGCGAATGGCCGCGAAGCAGTCGCCGGCTTGGTCGCGGATGCGCTCGGGAAATCGCGGCTTGTACGGCTTCCATTCGAGGTCGAGACGATTCAGCGACGACAGCTGCGCGAGTTCGGCCAGCGCAAGCGCGCCCTCGACCGTGAAAACCTCGTCGTCGGAGACGGCGAGTTCGCGTTGAACGAAGCGCCGCAAATCGGCCGGCATTGCCGCATCGACTTCGAGCCTGATGACCGAGCCGCGCCGGCGTTGTTTCAGCGCCGTCTCGTAGAGGCGCACAAGGTCCTCGGCCTCTTCCTCGATTTCAACCTCCGAGTCGCGCAGGACGCGGAAGCCGCCCTGCCCCTTGACCGAGTAGCCGGGGAACAGGCGCGGAACGAACAAGGCGATCACCTGTTCGAGCGTGATCAGCCGCACGACGCCGCCGTCTTCCCCGGGCAGCCGAATGAACCGCTCCACCTTCGGCGGCACGCGGATGAGCGCGTTCAGCGGGCGCCCGTCATGGATGCGCGCCAGATGCAGGGCGAGCGAGAAGCTGAAATTCGGGATGAAGGGAAAAGGATGCGCCGGGTCGATCGCGAGCGGCGTCAGGACCGGAAAGATCCGGTGCAGGAAATAGTCCTCGAGCCACTGCCGGTCGGTCTTCTTCACCGCATCGGATTCGGCAAACACGATGGCCGCGGCCAATTCTTTCTTGAGCTCCCGCCAGCGCTGCTGCTGATCGACCGCGAGCGTGGCGACCACCTCGTTGATGCGCGCCAGCTGGTCTTTCGGGGTCAGTCCATCCGGGCTCTTGGTGGTAATGCCGGCATCGACCTGACCAATATAGCCGGCCACCCGCACCATGAAGAATTCGTCGAGATTGTTGGCGGAGATGGACAGGAATCGCACCCGCTCCAGGAGCGGATGGTTCGGGTTCTCTGCTTCCTCCAGAACTCTCCGATTGAACTGCAGCCAGGACAGCTC
>DASUPI010000023.1:0-4720 GCA_036281135.1 Rhodoplanes sp.
GCCGACGACCACGAGCAGGATCGAGGGCGCGGTGTTGAGCCGCCGCGCGAGCAATGCGACCGCCGCCAGCACGGCCAGCAGGGACAGGAAGGTCTCGTAATGAACCGTCGCCGTCATCGCCCCAAACTGGGCGTACTCTGCCCCGCATTCAAGGACGTGCGCGCCGTCGCCGGGCTAAGATGGCGCGCATGGCTCCCGCCCCGAGACCCCGCCGACCCGCCAGGCTTCGCGCGATCAAGTTCATCGCCGCAATCCTGATCGGGCTGCTGGTTCTACCCTATCTGCTCGCGCCGCTCTATCTGTTCGGCCGGCCGGTCTCGACCCTGATGCTGGCGCGGTGGGCGACCGGCGCGCGGGTCGAGCGGGTTTGGGTCCCGCTCGACGCGATGGCCGCGAGCCTGCCGGCTGCGGTCATCGCCGCCGAGGATGCCCGCTTCTGCCGCCATCCGGGGCTCGATCTCGCCGAGATCCGCGACGCGATCGAGGATGCCGAGACGCTGGGCGACGTCCGCGGCGCGTCCACCCTGTCGCAGCAGACGGCGAAGAACCTGTTCCTGTGGCCGGGACGCAGCTTTCTACGCAAGCTCCTCGAAGCGCCGCTCGCGCTTTGGCTCGATCTCGTTCTCGGCAAGCGGCGGCTTCTCGAAATCTATCTCAACATTGCGGAATGGGGGCCGAACGGCGAGTTCGGCGCGGAAGCCGCGGCGCGCCGGTCGTTCGGCAAGTCGGCGCGAAACCTCAGCCCGCGCGAGGCCGCGATGCTGGCTGCGGCCCTCCCCGCTCCGACGCGGCGCGATCCCGGCCGGCCGGGCCGGGCGCTGCGCCGGCTCGCCGGCATTTACGAGCGGCGCGCGGCCGTGGCGCAGCTCACCGCCTGCCTCGCCGTGCGGCCGCGCCCCTAGCCACGGCTCGCGCCTTGCTCTATAAGCGCGGCCTTCACAAATTACTCGCGGCGCGCATCGGCGCGACTTGTTGATGGAGGAGACCGACGCTATGGCCGTGCCGAAGAGAAAGACTTCGCCCTCCAGGCGCGGAATGCGCCGTTCCGCCGATGCACTGAAGGCACCGACCTATGTCGAGGACAAGGACTCGGGCGAGCTTCGCCGTCCGCACCATATCGACCGCAAGACGGGCATGTATCGCGGCCGCCAGGTCCTGAAGAAAAAGACCGAAGAGTAAGCGCCCGGGACGGCTCGGCGCGCGGGGCCGCCGGCGCCCGGAGCGAACAGAAGGAGACGGCGATGTTCCTGTTGGGGGTGCCGCTGCTCATCATTCCGTTCGCGGTCTACAACATCATCGCTTTCCTGCTGCCGGGGCTCGACTGGGCGCAGCCGCTCGCCCATGTCGAAATGATGTCGCAGGCGATCTGGACCCTGACCCTCGGCGATCTCGTCGTCGCGGTTGCGGTGTTCATCCTGTTCCTGGAAGTGGTCAAGTCGATCCAGGCGGCGCGGCGCAGCATCGTCGATCATCTGCTGTCGCTGCTGCTGTTCCTCGCGATGCTCGCCGAGTTCCTGCTCGTGAAGGAAGCGGCGACGGCGACCTTCTTCCTGCTGCTCGTGACCGCCTTCGTGGACGTGATCGGAGGCTTTGCGTTCTCGCTGAAGGCGATGCGCCGCAAGGTCGCATTCGAGGGCGTCGATCAGGTTTTGCCGCCCTAGCGATTTGTTCTTGGCGGAACAGATTTTTCCCAGCACAGCACGCTGATCGGGCTCTCGCAGAGGGAGCGCGCCGGCATGCGCCCTACCGTGCTGGCCGGTCCATTGGGCCGTACGCCCGCATATGCGGCGCTTGCATCGCGGCCGAACCATCTTCAGAAGGCCACGTTTTTTCCGTCCAACTGCTACTGATTCGGTGCGGAACATAAGCCGCGCGAATCGAGCCCCAAGCGAGGAGACCTGAACCCCAATTGTCGGGGAACGAGTCACTAGCCCGGAGGTCCAACCAACCTCATGTCTGGAGCCTTAATCGCATGTCGGAGACTCTAATTTAGCCCCATGCCTGGAGACTGATCATGAATTTCGACATCACAAACCTCCGTCTCACACATAAGATCGCCATCCTCACGCTCGGCGTCGCCTTGTTCGCCGCCGTGGCCGTCGGGACCATGGGAGACTGGATGCTGCGGAGCCTCGCGAGCGATCTGCAGGCCCGGCTGCCTTCGGGCGTAGCAGCTCTCGAACGCCTGACCAGCGAAGGCCGCCCGGTCATCGCCTCGCGAATTGTCACGCCGGACGGGAAAGAGGGCATCCTCCTGGTGCAGATGCCGCTCGAGCTCGCGCCCACGCCGGCCCTGCTGACCTCCGAGACCAGCCCGGCCAGCAGGATCATCGTCGCAGCGCAGTCCGACGAGAACGCAATACCGATCGGACCGATGCGGAGGAACTTCCTCCTGACCTGCCTCGCCGTTCTGATCATCGGAACGCTGCTCGGCTTCCTCGCCGCTCAAGCGTTCACCGCGCCGCTCGAGCGGGTGGTCGGGGACTTGGACCGCCTCGCCAAAGGCGACACCGCGGTGGACCTCTCGGAAAGCTCTCGTACCGATGAGATCGGCGAAATCTCCCGCGCCGCCGTTGTGTTCCGCGACAGCATTACGGAGCTGAACGAGGCCCGACGCAAGTCGAGCATGCAAGGGCAGACGGCGTCCGGCGGCATCGGAGCGGCGCTGCGCGAGCAGTGGGAGGCGACAAAGCGCCTGTTCGGCGGCGAGTGGAGCAGCTTCGCGAACCGGTTCCGGAGCGCGGCGCTGCGCGAGCAGTGGGAGGCGACAAAGCGTCTGTTCGGCGGCGAGTGGAGCAGCTTCGCGAACCGGTTCCGGAGCGAAACCGCAGAAGCCTCGGACAGGTCCGGTTCGACCGCGAGCACCGCGTGGACGGCCTGGAAGGACTTCCTGAACCGTGATTGGGGGCGCACCCGCGCCGCCTGACGCCTGATCGGGGCCTTGCGCCCGGGTCCTGGAAAGGCTTTCGGCAAAACCGCAAGCCTTTCCGACACGCCGGGAATAGGGGAAGGGCGGTGCGCCCGGGCGGACAGCGCCGGCACGCCTTGCAGAACGCGCCCTCAGGCCTTCGTCTTGTCGGCCTCCGCCGCACTCAGCCGGTCGAGCCGCTTCTGCATCTCTTCAAGCTGCCGCTTCAGCGCGTCGATCTCGTCGATCGGGCGGTCGGCCTTCGCGCCGTCGCCGGCTTCCTCGCCCTGACCTTCGTGCCGGGCGAACGGCGTGAACATGGTGAAAGCGCGCTGGAACATGTCCATGTTCCGCCTCACCTGTTCTTCGATCGTCCCGAGACGGCCGACCCCCCAAGCCTGCGCCATCTGCTCGCGGAACTTCTCCTGCTCGCGCGAAAACAGGTCGAGCGAGCTTTCGAGGTAGCGCGGAACCAGCATCTGCATGCTGTCGCCGTAGAACCGGATAAGCTGGCGGAGAAAAGTAATCGGCAAGAGGTTCTGCCCCTGCTTGTTCTCCTGCTCGAAGATGATCTGGGTCAAAACGGAGCGGGTGATATCTTCCCCTGTTTTGGCGTCGTAGACCACAAAGTCCTCGCCCGTCTTCAACATCGCTGCGAGGTCTTCGAGCGTGACATAGGTGCTCGTACCAGTGTTGTAGAGCCGTCTGTTTGCGTACTTCTTGATGATGACCGGAGATTCGGACTTGGCCATGAGGATGTTCGCCATAGGCCGGCAAGCCGGCGAGAAATCGGATGCGAGCATGGCGCTCATGCGTTCAGAGCGGCCCGCGAAAAAAAAATAGGCTGTTTTCTTGAAAGGAGCTACCGTTTTGTGCAACTGCTTCCTCGGCGTGCCGAGTGCCGCCTGCCTAGCCGGGTTGGAGGCGGTCGACACGCCCCTCCGGGCCGCCTGATTGTCGGGTCAACACGATAGAACAGCGTTGACCCGTTGCCGGGGATGCTCGACAAAGGCGCCGGAATAGCCACGCAGTCACGGGGCCCCGCCTCTCGCGGGCCGAATAAGCAGAGAAGCCGGCTTGGCGCAGCGGGACACCGCTTCGACCGCCGATCAAACCACAAGAAGGAGCTATCGGAATGAAAGACGACATCGTGATCGTTAGTGGAGCGCGTACGGCGGTCGGCAGTTTCAACGGCGTATTCAGCACCCTTCCCGCCCATGACCTCGGCACGATCGCCATCAAGGCGGCCCTGGAGCGGGCCAAGGTCGACGCCAAGCAGGTCTCCGAAGTCATTATCGGGCAAATTCTCGTCGCCGGTCAGGGCCAGAACCCGGCCCGTCAGGCTTCGATCAATGCCGGCATCCCGGTCGAGGCACCGGCGTGGGGCATCAACCAGCTTTGCGGCTCGGGCCTGCGGACGGTCGCGCTCGGCGCCCAGCAGCTCATCGAGGGCAGCGCGGACGTGGTGGTCGCCGGCGGCCAGGAATCGATGACGCTTGCGCCGCATTTCGCCTATCTGCGTAGCGGCGTCAAAATGGGCGATCTGAAGCTTGTCGACAGCATGCTCTATGACGGCCTGCAGGACGCCTTCCATCGCTACCACATGGGCGTGACGGCCGAGAACGTCGCCAAGAAGTGGCAGATCACCAAGCAGATGCAGGACGAGCTCGCCTGCGCCTCGCAGAACAAGACGGAAGCCGCGCAGAAGGCGGGCAAGTTCAAAGACGAGATCGTGCCGGTCACGATCAAGGACCGCAAAGGCGACAAGATCATCGACACCGACGAGTTCCCCCGTCACGGCGTGACGATCGA